>CAZFEG010000151.1:0-2504 GCA_964517565.1 uncultured Methanosarcinales archaeon | reverse complement strand
TTTTGCAAAGATTGCAAAACGATTTGAGACGTACAATCCTCTTAGTAAATTAGTAAATACTATGAATATTATTACTTTGGATGATGTCACACCTTATTTCTCAAAAGACATGGCAAAACAGCTTATATGGCTTCAAGGAGCATACTCTGAACTGAACAAACAGAGAAACTGTGGAAACCCTTTTTTCATACATCTGCTTCGAGCAAAAATCTTAGCACAATCACTAGGATTCTCAAACAAAGTACAACTATTGAGCATGTACCATGACTTTTTTGAAGATTTCGCAATAAATTTCCAAGTTACCGTTAATCTACTCAAAGAAATACCTGAAGAATTAGTTGAGCCTCTTCATGCTTTAACAAATAATTATACACCTTTGGCGCGACAATTAGATGCTATCTCAACAAATCATAGCGCATCTGCAATTAAAAAACTTGTATTATTGAAATACGGAAGAATACCAACTCTGCGGCGAGTAGTTGGAAGAATTATCGAAGAACTCACTCTTTTACCTGACGCGCTTGATGGAATAAAACATTTAGAGCGAAGATCCTATGCACTCTACATTAAAGATTTGGTTGAGTTTGTAGAACAAGAAAACTCTTATGAAACTTTGACTGCGAAATTTATAGACCGTCTTGACAACACTTTATCAGATTATGTCCAAGATTTGAAAAAATTCAAAAAATTGTATCGTAAAAACATTATTTTATTTAATGCCTCATCAGAACTTATCAAAAAAAGCAAAAATAATAAGCTCAAAGTACTCTATGTTATTTTACTTGAACGTTCTCTAGGACAAGTAAGAGCTACGATAAAAGAATATTCTTCACTACAAAAAGAAAGAGGAACATTCTATGGGAATCAATATATACACTCTTCAGAAGATTTATCCATCTTAGAACAAGAACTAAAATCCTTTGAAGAATTCGCAGAAGAATTTTTATCTTTGCCTCCAGTTCAGAAAATTATAACAAATTTGTACAAAACTGATTAAGTTCTTTTTCTTCAGCTTGTTTATTGATAGGAAAATTAATTTTGAGACTGACTTTTTCTCCTTGAAATGAACTTTTATAGTTTAGGTTCTGTTGCTTTAGAAAAATTTCTAGTTTACTAAATGATTGAATGCTTGTATCCACTTCAATGGTTTTAGTTAATTCTTTCTTAATAACACTAACAAGAGTAAGCGCTTTCAAACCAGCATCACCAAAAGCTTTTGTCAAACCTGCAGTGCCAAGTTTTATTCCGCCAAAAACGCGAGCAACAATAATAATACAATTAAATAATTTCTCTTTTTCTAAAATACGCATCAAAGGAAAACCAGCAGTCTTACTCGGCTCGCCATCATCACTATATCTTGACTCAACTTCGGTTCTATCTTTGAGAGGCGCATAGCTTACTATTTTATATGCAAAAGCGATGTGATGTGCTTGTTTATGATCTTTCTTAATTTGAGCAAGGAGAAACTTTACTTTTGATGCATCCTCTATAGGGAATACATAAGCATTAAAACTTGATTTTTTAACAAGAGACTTAAGATGTGCATCCTGAGAGACTGTTAGATATTTCACAGAGATAAAAAAGAAGAAAGCGTATTTATATGTATTGGTGTTAAGAATTTCTGAAAACGATCATTTAAGTAATTGTTTTGAAAAGTGTGAAGAACAGTAAAAAATGATTATTTAGGTAATTGTTCTTTTATTTTAGCTATCAATTCACTTTCATTATTGATTGCATCAATTTTTTTCGTATCTATAAATATTTTATTTCCTTGATAACCATCATGCCATTTTGTATAAAGGTTTTGAAGTTGATCTAAGTACTGGTTATCTTCTTGGGTCAAACTTTCTTCCCACACTCTACCTCTCATCTTTATCCTTTCTCTAAGAGTTGAGACTTCTGCGTGTAAATAAACAAGTAAATCTGGTTGTTTAAGTCGTGAAATACGGTCGTTATAGAAATTGAGGTAAATATTATATTCTTTAGCGGACATCAAACCTGTTTCGTGTAAATTCTTTGCGAAAATATTAGCATCTTCATATACACACCTGTCTTGGACACAAGATTTTTTTGCAAACATTGCTCTTGTGTGATCGACTGTTCTCGTCATTAAAAAAAACATTTGTAAATCATAAGAATATTTTTTCATATCTTCATAGAATGGTTCTAGATAAGGGTTATTTGAAACACTTTCTTCAAAAAATTTGAATTCCATCTGTCTTTCGATAGCTCGAGCTACTGTTGTTTTCCCTACGCCAATGTTTCCTGCTACAATTATATGATAACCCATTTGTTCTCATTTATCGTAATTATCAAATGTTATTTAATCTTAATTGTTTTTTTGAGTCAAATTGCTAAAAAAATGGTTTTTTAATTATTAGTTAATAGTGATTTATCTTGCTTTTAGCCATGCATTTTGATTCAAACAATTTTTGATGAGAATTTAGACTATGAAAAATGAGATAAAACTTGGCTGGGTGGGCTATCCTCATTATTCATTCAGG
>CAZFEG010000150.1:0-2531 GCA_964517565.1 uncultured Methanosarcinales archaeon | reverse complement strand
ATCAGATGTAAAATCAGAAAATAAGTCTCCCGTTACATTAATTAATAAAAAATTAATATATTCTTGACCATTATAGGAAGAAACAACCTCTAGAGAATCAGACAAATTAATATCATAATCTTGACCATTAACGGATTGGAGACGGAAAATATGCTGAAAATCAGCATCAGAAGTTCGAGCAAGTTCAACCTCGGAAACAACCAAACTATTGGCCTCCATGAGATACATTATATCTTGACTCTTAACACTTTCTGTAATCCTGCCTTGAATAATAAGGAAAAAAATGAAAAATATAATTAACATAAAAGAAACCAACATGACAAATTCTATTGCGCTCTGAGATTTTTTTTTCATTCTACAGTTCTAAAAAGGAGTTTACCATCTTTTAAAGATTCAACACGAACTTTGTTAAGTCCTGCATGGATATTAAGAATACAACCATCAGTACAATCAGTAGATGTACTATTAAATAAATGATTATGAGAAAAGAATACAACATCTGAAACAACCCTATCCTCATAACGGATAACGAGTTCACTCACCGTACCATTATAGACCATCGCAGAAATGACATTTGATGGAAAAGACAATTCTATCGTTTGCCAAGAATTCTCACCAACAGAATACATAAGTTCAGAAGTAGTCATTAATTCATTACCAAGCTTAAAAATCTGAGAACTAACAATAGCTGTTTGAGAATCAGAAGAGTATTTGTAAAAAAGAGAAGTTGCAGGAATAATCATAAATAAAGCAAAAGCTACAATAAGAATGTATTCAACTGCTGACTGAGCAGATTTATTTCTAAACAACATAAAAGACCTCTTTCTAAATATTCACCAGATAAAGAAGTTTATAAACATTGTTGTTTGAAAAAAAGGCCCTCAAACAAATCCGAATTACCATTCCTGACCATTTGAAGTATCACGAACAACCAAACCCTTTTCTTTAAGGAGATCGCGCAAACTATCAGATTCAGCCCAATTCTTTTGCTCCCTTGCAAGCTTTCGAGATTCGAGAAGATCAACAAGTTCTGGAGAAATATCCTTCACTGCGAGAATTTCTTTGTCAAAGAAAGCAAAGATTTTGTTAAAAGAGAAGAACTGCTCAATAATTTCCTTAGCTTGATGAATGTTAAGAGACTGAGACTGCAAAGCAGAATTTGTTTTTCGAACAAACTCAAAGAGAGCACCAAGAGCACCACTAATGTTTAAATCATTATTAAGCTCACGCTCGACAACAAGTTTCAAATCATTATAATACCCTGCAAGAGACTCATTATAAGGACAATCAGTTTTTACCAAATCTAATTTTCTAAAGAGTTCATCAAAACGATCAAGACTTACTTGAGCAGATTTCAAACCCTCTTTCGAAAAATTAAGAGGTGAACGATAATGAGTAGAGAGTAATAAGTAACGAATAGCTCTCCAAGAAAAACCTTCGGCCATCAAACCAGAAACAGTATGAAAGGTTCCTTTTGATTTAGCCATTTTTCCACCATCAACAACTAAATGAGTGACATGCAACCAATAATTAACATATTTTTTTCCAGTAGCTCCTTGAGTTTGTGCAATCTCACACTCATGATGAGGAAAACGATTATCTTCACCACCAGTATGAATATCAATAGTTTCAAATTTTTCAGGATTAAAAGAACCATCTTTGAAAGCATCAGTTAACAAACTAGAACTCATAGCAGTACATTCGATATGCCAACCAGGGTAACCTTCTCCCCAAGGAGAATCCCATTTTAAAATATGATTTTCAAATTTAGAATTAGCAAACCATAAAACAAAATCTTGAGGATTGCGCTTATGAGGATCAGGATCAACCCGACTATTCCCGAGTTTATCTAAAGTATTCCCTGAAAGTTTACCATAATCAGGAAAAGTAGAAATATCATAATAAATATTACCATTAGAAATGTAAGCGTGACCCTTATCTAACAAAACCTTAATCACTTCAATCATTTCAGAAATGTTCTCAGTTGCCTTAGGCCTAAAAGTAGGTTCTAAAAGATGTAAATATTTCCAATCATCCAAAAACTCTTTAGTATAGAACTTAGCAATTTCAAGAGGATGTTTCTTTTCTTTTCTGGCAGCAACTTCAAGCTTATCTTCACCATCATCACCATCATCAGTCAAGTGACCAACATCAGTAATGTTCATAACTTGAATAACTTTAAAGCCCTCGCTCTCAAGAACTCTTCTAAGAAGATCAGTAACAGTGTTTAAACGAAAGTTTCCAATATGAGATGTACTATATACTGTAGGGCCACAATTATACATTCTAACAATACCAGGAATAACTGGTTTAAATTCTTCAACTTTATTCGATAAGGTATTGTATAATTTTAGAGTCATAGTATCATCTCATTTCTTGACATATATAAATAATTCGCTACAAGCAGGTACTTTTTATGAAAAAGCGCAAGCCCAGCCATTCTTGCATCAGGCAAGCGTAGTGTAAATCCTCACAAAAAATGTTCGACTACACAAAACTAAAAAATTAAGCAAAAAAAAAAGCGCACGCCC
>CAZFEG010000149.1:0-2541 GCA_964517565.1 uncultured Methanosarcinales archaeon | reverse complement strand
ATTAAGTATTGTTGAGAATTTGTAATCTGCTTTTCCTGCTGTTATAACGCTTACTCTGACACCTCGTTTTCCTGCTTCTTTTAATGTTTTAAAGAATGTGTCTGTTGGGACAAAGTATGGTGTGCAGAGTCTTACTTCTTTTTTTGCTTGTTTGATAAGATTAGTTATTTCTGTTGTTATTTGTTTGTGTTTTGTATGTGGTATTTGTCTGAGAATAACATCTTCATCCATATCGTATGTGTTAAGTTCCTTGTCGGTTTTTGGATGAAGTATTTCTTTAGATTTGCTTATAGTATACATTTCCCAAAAATGTTTTTTTAGTTTTGTGATTATCTTTCCTTTTATTTTAACATGGAAGTCTCTCCATCGTAATTCTCTTTTATGAATATTTACTCCACCCACATATGCCACACTATTATCAATAATGAGCATTTTCCTATGATTTCTTGTTCGTATTCTTTTCATAGCTTGAGTGATATTTAGTAGTCCTTTTATAATTGGATTATATCTGACGAATTCTATTTTTGATTTTCTTATGATGTGTTCTATTCTTTCATCATACAATCTTGAACCCCACGAGTCTACCATTGCAACAATTCGTATTTGTTTTGATTTTTTTGCAAGGGCCTTAAGAAATTGACGCCCTATACGGTCACCACGTATAGCATAGATATCAACAAAGATTGTTTTTTTCGCCTGTTTAATTTCTTGAATCATATCTTCAATAACTTTTTTTGGCGTATCAAACAATTTGTATTTATTCATTTTAGTTACTTGTTTATTAACCCTGTGCAGAGTTCTTCTCGTTCATTACAACTATTGCATTGCCATGTTTCATAAATTGCATTTCCACTTTGAATTTTACTTGCTATGTGCATTTGACTTTTGCATGCTTTACATTTTTTACCCATTATCTTTCACCGTTATTTTTTGTTTTTATTTTGTTTTTTTTAAAAGTAGTATTATAGTATGAGTTTTTTAGAAACGAATCCTGCAGCACAAGGATGTCCTCCACCATTATACTCTGCACTTAATTCAGCTACATTAACACCATTTTCTCTACTTCGTAAACTATATTTATATTCTAATTCTCCTTTGGTATTTTCTATAAGAAAAATAATTACTGTCATATCTATGTTTTTGTTTCTGTTTAGTGCTTCGTGTCCTAATTGTGATGTGTTGATATTACTAAAGTATACTTTTGCTTTGTATCCAAAAATATTTCTTAGTACTCCTCTTTGTTCTTGTTCTTCAACTTGATGGTCTTGATATCTTTTAATATTTTTTCCTTGTTCGTATGCTTGTTCGTATTCTTTTGAAGTGTATGTTTTAATAATATTTTTTATAATTTCTATTTCTTTTCCTTTATCAAGTCTTGCAGATAAGAATTTGTTGAATGATTTTGTTTCTTTCAATAAGAATTTCCAAATGTCTTCATCAGCAATATGTTGTAGGATGAGTGGCATTTCCTTTTCTGGAAAACAATATTCCCAACTGAGTTGGCATGCTGATTTACTTGCGTCTCTAATCCCTTCGTAGTTTGTTGTTATTTGTTTTATTTTACTTTCGTGATGATCTATCCATATGAATCTTTTATTATTTGCTGCAAGTTGCGCCATTTCTTCTGCATTGAATGAGAAATCTAGAACGTAGACTTCGTCATATCCTTTTACTAGTTCTGGTTCTCGTCCATAACTGCACTGTGCTGTTTGCGCTTCAGGATATTTTATTTGTACTGCTGCTGCACTTCCCCAACCATCTTCGTCATCGTGATGGTATATCATTTGTTTCATTGGACTTCTTGACTTGGTTCCCATTATTAAACTTATCTTTATTTTTACTCTATTTGTATTTTGGTTTTTGATGTCGGCATATTTATATAATCTCCTTCTTCTTTTACTTGTATGGTTCGCAAATCTCTTATTCTTTCTAAGAATATTCGTATATGTTCTTCATATTTTGCAAAAGGTTCTGGTTTGATGTTTCGTTTTCCAGGGAATGATTTTGCTTATATTTTTGATTTTCCTTCAGTAAGGCGAGTTGCTATAACTATGTGGTTTGTGTTTATCTCTATTGATCTTATTAGTTTAGATAGTTCGGGTGTCATTATTGAATTGAGAAAAGGTCTCAAACCTTTTGGTTCATATTTTTTAAAACATAGTTTGAAGACTTTCATTGAACTTCCTTCTGGTTCAATCGCTTCAAATAATATTAAGCTTGGCATGTCTGTTTCTTGGTCAAAAAACGAACTTGTTATTTTCTAAATCTTCCTTTTTTATGATGGTTAGGGCTAATACGTGAGGTAAAAAAGAAAACATATATAAACACCTTCACCCGAATACATTGAGTTCTCTCACAAAACAAGCTTTGTTTGTTTAGGGGAATTATACACTAAAGGGTGAAATTATGAATAAAGGAGATTTAGTTGAAGTTGTTTCAAACAAAACTGGTTACGCAAAATCACAGGTAGCTGAAATTTTAAATGAAGTTATTGGTACTATTGCTAAAACTGTAAAGAAAGACAAAGTGCAATTAGTTGGT
>CAZFEG010000148.1:0-2593 GCA_964517565.1 uncultured Methanosarcinales archaeon | reverse complement strand
CTAACACCGCTCCTGTTTGGGATGATTTTTTTGCATCTTATTCTTATTGGTTGGGCCTTGAGCATGTTCAAGTTTTAAAATTAGACGATGTTATTACTGATGCAGAAAATGATGATTTAACATTTTCTTTAGATGAATCAAATACTAATTTTTCTGTTGTTGATTGTGAACTTATTGGTTCAGGAGCTTCAGGAACTAACTCGTTTCATGAATCAAATTATTTATTTAGTTCTTCAAATAATATATTTTCATCAAATAAAGTTTTACTTTCTATTCAAAACTTTTTTGGATTTGATTCAAGTCGAACAAATGAATTGCCTCCATTTAATACTCTTGGAACATATCTGGTTTGTGATTTAAATGGTGTTGGTACAACAACTGTTGATATTTTTGCAGACGATGGAGACCTCTCTTCAAACGCTTTAACGGTTCATTTGAATGTTTGGGATAATGCTACTCCTAATACTCCACCTTATTATAATGATATTGTAACTCAATTTAGTTATTGGTTAGGTTTAGGAAATGTTGATGTTCTTAATCTTTCAAACACTTTTTTCGATGCAGAAAATGATCCTTTAACATTTTTAATGAATAATGTTTCAACTGATCCTTCTGTTGTTACTTGCGACATCACTGCTGATGATCTTCTTCACTGCGATCTTGTTGGTGTTGGAACAACTAGTTTAGATTTGTATGCATATGATGGTGAATTTTATTCTCGGGCTTTGACTGTAACAATTACTGTTTGGGATAATGCTACAAACAATACTCCCCCTTATTGGAATGAGAGTATGCAGTTAGAATATACGGTTAATATTGATTTGATTGAAGTTGATCTTGTTGATTTAGTAGATTATGCAATTGATGATGAAAATGATGCTTTGACATTTGTTATTTCAGATAGTTTTCCTTCAGGAATTGTTGGTTGTTCTTTAGTTAATGAAACTAGTTTACATTGCCAATTATTATTTGTAGGAACCACTTATCTTAAAGCGCACGTTTCAGATGGTGAGCTTGGCACATCTATTGAATTAAAAATTAATGTTGTTGAAAATATTCCAACATACGATCAACCTATTGCAGTTATTACTGCACCACTTACAGCTCATCCTGATGAATTAATTTATTTCGATGCTTATGCATCTTATGTTGATCCTGCATTAAGTATTGTTTCATATGATTGGGTTCTCACAAATCCAAGCGGAGTTTTAACATATTTTAATGGTTCTCTTCAACATCATACTTTTGCTCAAGCTGGCTTATATTATCTAAGATTGACTATTGTTGACTCTATAGGACAATCTTCTTCGGCACTTCACGTATTCACCGTTTTACCTGGTGATGTTGTTGACAATAGTAATTCTCTTGAACGTGGTTTAAAAATCCGTTCTTACGGAGTGTATGGTTATGATTTTGAAAGAGCTTACATTGGTGGCGATTTAGTTATAATTGCTGTTGTTGAGAACATTGCAGAGGAAGATTTAAAAGATATACGAATGACCTTTACGATTCCTGAATTTGGAATTAGAATGAAGAGTGATTCATTTGATCTTGACAAAGGAGACCAAAAAACTGTATCTATTTTAGGTTTTGTACCTGATTTCCTTGATGCAGGGGTTTATTATCCGTATTATTCGTTTTCGGATGATGAGATTCGTCGTGTAAAAACTGGTTATCTTGAGATTACCAATTAATCCTACACAGCAGGTAAAACACCTTGTTTTTACTCGAAAATGGTTAAGGATTAGAAACATTTAAATAGATGTGTCATATTTTCATGTCTAGTATAAAAAACATATTGCTTTAAATGGCATGTGGAGGGTTTATAAAAAAAATGGTTAAAAACACAATACTCTTTAGTTTTATTATGGTAGTACTAACTCTATCAACTTTCTTGATAGTTGCAACGCCTGTTCTTGCAAATGATAATTTGCAAGTCGATTATTTAAAAATTGATGGTGAAGTGCAAGATCCTTACAGTCCAGATGGATTGTATTTAGAAGTAAATAGAGGACAGGACTTACCTATTCGACTAAAAATTTTCGCAGAAAATTTTGACGTTGAAGACGTTCAAATTTCTGCTGGTTTATATGGTTACGAATACAGTCAATACGAACTTAGTAAAGTATTTGACATGTCAAAAACTTTTAATTTAGAAGCAGATCGAACTCGTACAGTTGATCTAGATTTAGAAATTCCTATTAATATGGATTCTGATGATCTTCTTCTTAGAATTTTTGTAGCTGACCGAAACAGTTTATCTTACACTATCGAATACAAACTCGATGTTGTTGGTGTTGAAAACGAAAACGCTGTAGTTATCAAAGAAGCTTACTTGAGTCCATCAAATGAAGTAATGGCTGGTCGAGCACTTTCTGCTTTAGTCAAAATCGAAAATGTTGGTCAAGAAGATTTAGATGATATTACTTTAATTGTTTCCGTTCCTGCTCTAAATATTAGAGACACTGAAACATTAGATGAATTAGATTTTGAAGAAAAAGAAACTTTCGAAAAGATTATCCTTCGATTTCCAAAAGATGCAGCAGCTGGAGACTATCTTGTTGAATACACAGTTAAATTTGATGAATATGAA
>CAZFEG010000147.1:0-2596 GCA_964517565.1 uncultured Methanosarcinales archaeon | reverse complement strand
TATAATTATCACAATATTGGAAAAAATCAGTTTTATTATTTGATCCTGCAGCAACAGCAGAACAAGAGTCTTTCAAATCTTCTAAATCCTGAGGATTTCCTGAAACAGTCAAACCCCAATCTTCTAAATGACTATAAATAATTGTAAAGAATGATTCGTCAGTATATGCATTATCATAATCTAAAGATAATCCAATCATTACTCTTTCAAGATGATCTCCTGTTCCTTCAGCAACATAAGTAAGTGTACAAAAATCAATTATTTGATCTCGCAATAAAGAATATTCTGAACCAAGCATGTTTTTTCCTGGACTTACTGAAGTCATATCATCACAATAAATATTATAGTTTGAAAGTTTGTGTGTTGTATTTACAAATGTTAAATTATACATTTTTGAAGCAATTATTCTTGCCCGAGATATTGATGAAAGAGGTATCCAATCGTGCGTTACTTCATCACAAATATAATCTCCTTTCACAGAGTAAGCAGGCAAACTATTTCCATCTTTAATTAAATTACCATCACCAGTTAGTTCTCCTGAACCATTATATGAAATTGTTTTATTTGCACCAAGATAATCTTCTTCCACACAAGCAAAGAATTCTTCTCCATAAAAAATTAAATTATTATATCTTATATCATTAAGAACATATCCTACTAAAGTATTACTTGGCACAGTATTTCCATGAAAACATCCTGCTGCTGAATCTTCATAATATTCTCCTGCATTTGTTGTTGAGTAATGTGAATTTCTTGTATCATCACCACAACAAGCGTGTCCCGTCCAATCAAAGCTCGCTTGTGCTTCACAAGCATACCAATATTTTCCGTAATCTTCTAAATCATACGTATTAAGTTCACCATCTAAGAAACCTTTGTCTGTTTCTCCATCAAGATTCATTATCCAATTTCCAAAGTTCCCTGTACAATAATAATTATCTGTAAATAATTTCCCGCCAAGTTTATTGGACTTCTCACTTAATAAAAAAGCATCAACTGCAACGTAAAGACCATCTTGAGAATAATCTGTTCTAAGATATATCTTCTCAACATTTAAAAAATCAAAATTGTCCGTATTATTGTCTTCACTTAAAGGTACAACTACATGATGCCATCTCATTATTTCTTTTCCAGTCACTAAATAATCTGTAAAATTATTAAAATAAGTAAAATTACCATTTACATCTTCAAGCATTACTGACGTAACACGATTCATGTTAAACGCAATATCAAATTCTAAATAATCAAAATTTTCCCAATTTGAAAAATCATATAATTCAGCGTTTAAATTAAACGTAACAAAATCCGTAGTCTCATCTGATTTTAATTGTCGAACCCGCATAAGATCAAGTAGTAATTCTGAACCAGTTTCATCATCTGTTTTGTACATATCAAAATTAGATAAAGTATGCAAAGCACCACCCTTACCATAATAACCTAAATTAACAGGATTAGCATCAGAAAAAGGAGAAGGAATTTCTGAATTATAACATTTTGTGAAATCAGTACAACATTCTGCAAATCGATTTTGGTTTTGATGATCATAGCAAATAAATGAATCTGGTTGAGCAAGATTTTGATACATTAATTCTTCCCAACGAGGAACCCAAGTTCCACCTAAACAGCAAGAATTATCATAAACCACACCACCTTCGCAATAATAATTAGCAACAGGTGTTTCGAACAACCAGTCGCCACCTGCTTGAACACAGGTTTCATTACCAAAAGGAGCTTCGTAGGGTATGCAAATGTTACTGCCTGCATCTTCTTCACCCAAACAACAAATAGGATTTTCAGAAGTATATGTTGGATTTTCTGGATTAACATCCCAAGAAAGCAAATATTCTTGTGTTCCACCACAATAAGTAGTTCTATTACAAAGAGTACCATTAAAAATTTTTTGAGCAGATCCAACAAGTCTTGTTTGAGATATATCTGAACAATTTTGATCTAAAGCTAAATTTGGTGACAAACAACCAGTCATATCAAATCCACAAGATTTTTTCTCAAAAAGACCAACACTGATTTCCCCAAATAAAGGACTATCCTCGTTGTGTAAACACGTAGGATCATAATAATATATATTACAATATTCTTCAATTAAATAAGATGGTTCAAAATTTGACAATGCTCTATTTACTTTATGTCCAGCGAGAGAATCATTATAATAACAATACTGACCACAATCATCATCAAATTCTAAAGAATTTTGAAAACCACCATTTGCATCAAAACCAAATCCTGGAACATCACCGTCACTATTAGTTAAATTACAACACCAAGTATCTTCTGGATTTTCTGGGTCACAATAATCAAAGTAACCTTCCCAACCTGAAGAATCCCAACCATCATCTGTAAAATATGTTCCTGCTGCAGTTAATGCTTCCACACAAGTAAATCCGCCTTCATAAACGGATGATGAAAAATTTTCCCCTTCAGCAACAGGTAATGCATTTGATCCCACATTATGAATATTACTTTGATTTGCGTTACAATAAAACCATTCTTGTCCATTTGCGATATAATCTATGTTATCATAATTATGTATTAAAAAAGATGTACCTTGTTCATATGCATCCCACCATTTCCACGCACT
>CAZFEG010000146.1:0-2614 GCA_964517565.1 uncultured Methanosarcinales archaeon | reverse complement strand
AAACATAAGCTAGCCCTTAAAGGTTGGCTTTCTCTATTGTTTTTTGGTGTTATCAAATGAAAGGGTGTAGGTCGATGGCTGTAAATAGGATAAATCAATAGAGAAACGTAATTAGAGATTTTACCTTTCCTATAACTACTTTTTCTCATATTCAACGAATTAATTGATGAAAATTTGGTATGCATTTGGAATTCAAATCCTATCCAATGGCTTAGAAGTAGTAATAGCCCCCGAAATAATTGTGTTGGAGACTTAAAATGCACTATTATGATTCGAATTCCTCTCTGAATGACTTTTTATGAATTATACCAACCAATCTATGGACTCCCTTAAGACTGAATAAGCTTACTGCTGTAAAAAAAATACACTAGTTGTTGTAAAAAAAATACACGTATGATAAAATTAAGTAGAGGTGATTGGATGTTAAGTAGATTTAGTGTAGAAAATTATAAATGTTTTGAAAAGAAGATAATATTTGATTTAACAAAAGTACGAGATTATTCGTTTAACAACTTTGTAATAAAAAATAATATAATTAATAAAGCTTTGATTTATGGTAAAAATGCTTCAGGTAAAACTAGTCTCGGCTATGCAATGTTCGATATTGTAGATCACTTATCTGATAAAAAATCTAATAAAAGAACTGCTGGATATGTAAACGCAAATTCTAAGAAGTCATATTCTTCTTTTTCATACGGTTTTATTTTTGATAATGTTAGAATAACATATAAATATAAAAAAAATGAGAATCGTCAATTAAGAGAAGAAAAGCTTCTTATTGATGATAAACTAGTATTTCATTACGATTTTGAAGTAAAGGTAATTGTTAAGAACCTTATTGAGAGAAAAAAACAATTAAGATGGAAAACAAAAGAGGATAATGTATCTGCAATAAGGTTTATGATAAGTACAATAGATTTAGGAGATGACAATATTGTAAATAAAATGTTTCATTTTGTAAATAAAATGTTATGGTTTAAATCACTCGAAGACGTGAACGATTACATTGGATATTCTTCAATTTCAGGAAATATTGATCAATACATCTTTGACAAAAAACTCTGTAACCAATTACAAGAGTTTTTATGGAAGAATGATATAACTGAGAAACTAAAAATTGAAATGCAAGGAGGGAAACCGATTATTAACTTTGCATTTGATAAATATAATATTCCCTTTAAGTGGATTGCTTCATCTGGAACAAAATCATTGCTTTTGATTTTCTATTGGATGAAATTTGCTTTTGAAGATGCATCCTTGGTTTTTATTGATGAGTTTGATGCATTTTATCACCATGAATTATCAGCAAGTATAATAGACTTACTATTTAGTGACAACAGATTTCAGGTTTTTGTTACGTCACATAATTCATCTTTAATATCAAATGAAAAATACAGACCAGACGTTTACTTCCAAATTGGACATAGTATGATTAAAAGCTTTTCAGATATGACTAGAAGAGGCATAAGAGAAGCACATAGTCTAGAAAAAATGTACAAAGTTGGCGAATTTGACTTCTAAGGAGATATTATTGATTGTAGAAGGTGAAAGTTCTGAACCTGAATTATTTAACAAATTAGTAGATTTCTATTTAAATAATGCTGAAGTAACTTTCGAAGTATTCTCTTACAAAACAAACTTATACGATTTATACAGTGCCTTATCAAAAGATGATTTTCTGGATATTATCCATTACTTAAATGAAAACAAAAATGCAAGTTTGAAAAGATATAACGAAATTTATATTGTATTTGATTTAGATATACATCATACTAATAAACAAAAATTCAATATATATACAAAGGATAAGATAAGTAAAATGCTAAAATTCTTTTGTGATCCATTTGATAAAGGTGAACTGTTTTTGAATTATCCAATGATAGAATCTTTTAAAGATATAACCTCATACGATATTAATGAATATTTGAAATTGGATATTAAAAGAACTGATAGTATCAAATATAAGCAAATTGTTGCAAATAAACCAACTTTGATAAAAGGAGTTTCTGAACTATCAAAAAACATGTTAAATTTTATGATTAGTATTAACTCAATTAAATCGAATTGGATTATGACAGGTGACTCTAATAAACCAAGTAAACAACCAAACCAAGCTGATTTATTTAGTAAAATTGAAGAAAAGTATATTAAATCCAATAGAGTACCTGTTTTAAACACAATGTTAACATTTCCAATATTGTTTTTTGGTGTTGAAGATATTCAGAAATTCCTGAAAAACAATGATGAAATATAATAAAACAAATAATTTATTTATGTTTGACTAGGATGGAATTTAATAGTGAATACTTGAGTTATCATATGTAAAAAGACCTGAAATGGCAATGTCATTAAGTTAAGAAAAAGAAGATTGATCTTCTCACACAATAGTGAGGGGGTCTTTTTTTATTTTGTATTTTTTTCGCTTTTTTTTAGTTTTTTTTTATGAAAAGACTTGACAAAGTCTCTAAAATTTGCGGCGTAGCCCTTAAAGTATAAATACTTAAAGGAGGCTATACTATGCAATATTCTAAACTATTAAAGTCGAGACTCAACGATATGATCGTTGATGTCGCGATGACTTCGGATTTCATCAGGAATCCGAAGTCCGATTTTA
>CAZFEG010000145.1:0-2615 GCA_964517565.1 uncultured Methanosarcinales archaeon | reverse complement strand
CCGAAGTATTAATGAGACTATAAGAAGGTGAACGATTAATAATTTGAACACCTGCTTCAGAAGGAGAACCTAAGAAATTATAATATTCTGAAGTGTTACAATCAGCACAAGAATATGAGAAGATTGGATCAGCAACAATATCTGCACAAGCAACAGTTGAAGGTAAAGAAGTATAGTAAAGGGAAGTGTTTGTAAATGCTTGAGTCAAAGAATCATTATCGCTATTGGAAATCAAATTATACGCCTGAGTTGGAGAACAAGTAGGACAAGTATAATTTATTGAAGAGGAAGCATTAAGATCCTGACAAGAAACCTCAGTTGAAATAACATTATTTTGCAAAGAAGAATCTGTTTCTAGAGGAATCGCATAATCATGAATAGGTGCAGTTTCTTCACCAAATGGGCCCCATAAAGAATGCGTAGCGTTTGTTGAGTTATCAAAAATAATTCTATAATAATTTGTTGCATTACAAGCAACATCACCACCACAATAGACTTGTAAGTTAGCAGAACTTGTTAAATCAGAACAAGGAACTTCAGTTGTGGTCCAATTATAATTTGATTGACCTGAACAAACTTCAGTTATTGAATTATTATCAACAGCCGAATAACTTCCAACATCAGTCCCTACATTAAGTGTTCCGGTAGGTGCACCAACATAACAAAAAGCTATTTTTGCAAAACAAACTTCTGCATTAATTCCTCCAGCAGGAATAATACCACTTAAATCAAGTTTTATACCATCACTAACAGAAATTCGTGATTTATTATACGAATGATTGACAAAGTAAGTCTGACTTGCACCAGGAACAAAATATTCTTCAAGACTTGTTTTTGTTATTAATGATTCATCAACATCATAGGTTGTTGAACCAAGTACCAAACTAAGATTCTCAGTTGTACCTTCTTTTTTATTAAATGCAGTCTGCACATAACAAGCCTGAGCATGAAGGCCATTAGTTGGTAAAGAGAGATAAGATAATGAAAAGCTTTTACTTGTCGCGTTACAACCTATACAATTATTTGAGGAGGCAAGAGAATTACTAGCACTAAATGTTTGTTCGTTATCTTCCAAGACATTACTCGGAAGAAGAGAATAAGAATGAGAATTAATCGATAAAATAATTTCATGAGTATTTGCTCCGACATATTGTAAAGGAGTATTAACAATACAAATATCACCAGGGTTATAATTAAAGGAAGTACCAAAGTTAAATGCGAAAGAAGAGGAAATAAGGCTGGACAAGGAAGTAAAAGGTTCAGAAACATCTTCATACACGGTTTGAGAAACTGCACCAGGAGAAGAGGCATCAATAGAATAGTCAAAAGCACCAATACGAACTGTTAAATTATCAGGAGAACCAAGAGTCCTAAGACCCGTCTGTAAAACACAATTACCAGCATCAAGCTCAGTCAAAGAATCAAAACCTGAAAGAGAAAGATTAAGATTCGTTCTACTCACTTGACCCAAAGTAAATGAATCATCAGCAATAGAACCTGATAAAGAATATGTGACATCTTGAGTTCTAACAACATCAGACTCCACAACAGAAGATACAAATGTATCGCCTAAAGAACCAGCATACACGTTCAAAGGCGAAGGAGAACCATCCTTATTTAATTGTAAACCAATAAAACAAGTCTTGTTACTAATATCAGGTGACCAAGGTAGTTCAAAACGTAATTGACGAGAAGCATAAATAGAAAATAAATCAGAGGAAGAACCATTCAAAATAAAGTTTTCTTGAGTCTCTTTAGAAACAGCAACTTCTGCTTGTTTGAAACCAAAAAGAGTAGTTGCATTACGTTCTTGCACAAGAGAACCAGCATTATTATAATACGTATACACGCCAGCATAACCGTCATCTTCAGTAAGAACAACCATTTCGTCATTTGCACGGGACGTGTTCATATCGGCAACTGAAATATCGGAAAGAGAGAAAGGCAAAGTAAAATTCTCAATTGAAGAACCATTCTGCCACCAAGCAATAGAATCACCTTTAGCAATAAGAAGAGTATCTTGAGTTTGACTTAAAGATTGAAGCGTACCAGAAGAAACTTTACTCACACCACTTACAGCAGGAACAGTAAAGGACTGCACAGAATCATTTGTTCGCGTAACAAAAGAAAAGACTGCTTCAGAAACGAATGCAGAAGAAGGAAGCTTAATGTAAAGCAAAGACTGGTTTGTAGAAGTAACATTCATACCACTAAAACCTGGCTGAGTACTATTTGGTGAACAAGCAGAAAAAGTGTTATTCCAAGAACAAGCTTCATATTGAACTACCGCATCATCAATAGTTAAAACAGGATTATACTGATGATAATAATATTGTCCAGAAGAAATAAATACAGAGACGCCATTAATTGTAAAATTAAGAGTTACATCTTCTAAAGAAGAAAAATTATATGATAAGGTTCCTTGCTCAGAATTTGAAGCATTCCAATAAGTGCTTAAGGTATACTCATTCCCAGAGTTTGGCTCACCAACAAAAGATTTGGATACCCAATTAGGTTCATCAAAATATTTTAAACTTGATTGCATGTAGCGAAGACTAGAAGGATTCATATTCTTAATATACAACCAACCAGACTCTTTAATAATAAAATTTAAA
>CAZFEG010000144.1:0-2627 GCA_964517565.1 uncultured Methanosarcinales archaeon | reverse complement strand
ACTACAGCTCTGAGGTCTTGAGTGATACAGGCTGGGTCTACCTGCTCTGGAATTGGTGTGGGACTGGCGCTGAATACCTGCCCTTGGAAGCAAAAGCCGAAGTAGAATTTGGAACCAGTCTACCACCCTATTCCTGCACCTGGCGGGTACTGGTAACTATTTCTGGTGACGAACAGGAATGGGCACAATTACTCTATAGTGAGCCCCTTGAATACGTTAAACCCTAACCCAGACAGGATGATCCAATTCATTAAAAAAATGAAGACTAGACATGTTGCCGTTATGATGGTCATTGTTTCAGCCATTTTACCAGTACAATCCAGTTATGCCCAGCTCATCTCGTTAAAGACAATCCCGGTTGCCACGGGGGATCAATTCCTGGTTCATCCCAGTCAAAACATGAGCATGGGCGGTGTACATATTAGTCTCAGTGACAGCCTTCTAGATCACTGGGTGAATCCAGCCAAAGGGAGTGCTTTGAATGGCGCTCAGGTCTCCACCTCGCCTTCCTATTACACGGTTGGTAATGGCTATGGTGATGCGCGGTCTATGACCATGGCTTTGACCTGGTCAGAAAATCAATGGTTTGCTGGTGGAAGCATGGCCATGCAGGCCATGAGCCTGGCAGAGAGTCAAACCTTTTGGGGGCCAGAGATTCGAGCTTTAAGTAATAATTTGTCTGAGAATCAATACTTGGCTGGCTTCATTGGAAAACGTTTTGGCTCTAAGAGCCTGGCTCTGGGCGGTTCATACGCCAACCTGAACGCTCTGGATGGTGTCGATCTACTCTATGCCAATAGTGAGTCCATCCAACAGGAAGGAAGTATCAAGGATCTTCGTCTGGGCTTTACTCGCCAGGGGAAACAAGGGGCCACCCAGGAGCTTATGGTGATCTACAATGAATTGGATATGCTCCATGAAGTGACCTATCAATTCTGGGGTTGGGAGCGTTTCGATGAACGGGTTGAGCGGAACCTTGATCACACCATCACCTGGGGACTTCACAGTGCCTTCAAAGCACCGCTTCATGCGGATGGCTGGAACTATGGTGGTCTGTTCACGGTCAACCAAAAGAGTCATCCCAAGATACCGAACTATGAGATCATGAATATTCCCCGTGATCCAGGGAATACGACAGCCTTCAATCTCGGTTTTGGTATCGCCAAACAGGACGAGAACAGTACCTTCGGGATAGATCTGGTCTATGAACCGATTACAAGCAACACCTGGGCGGCTGCCGACACGTTTATGGTCGATGCTGAGAATCAATTGATTCGACCAGGGGATAAGACGATTGAGAACGATTTCGATTTCTCAAACTGGGTACTCAGTACGGGCTTGGGGTGGAAAAGCGATCATAAATCATTTCAATTTGGGATCCAGATGCGAAACATCCACTATTGGCTAGATCAGATGGATTACATCGCTGTTGCACAGCGGGGCCAGGAGGAATACTGGGTGGAATGGACCACCACCTGGGGTGTAACTTTGAATTTCTCAGATTTTAATGTTCGTTATTCTGGCAAGACTACCATGGGGACTGGTCGCCCTGGCGTGGACTCCCAAGCTATCTGGTTTAACACAATGGAAGATATGAGTACTTCAGGTGATTTTATCATCGCCCCTAGTGATGCACTAACTCTGGAAGAGGCTCGTGTAATGACTCACCAGATCACAATCTCATTGCCTATTGGCGGGTGATTATTCTACCAAGGTGGGATTCGAATCCCAACCTGGTAAACCGAACTTCAATTTGACTTCGCAGCTTCCAGTGCCTGCTTTAAATCTTCAATGATATCATCAATGTGCTCGATACCCACACACAGGCGGATCAGGTCTGGCGTGATCCCAGAAGCTTCCAACTCTTCCTCAGATAGTTGACGGTGAGTTGTAGAGGCTGGATGGGCGGCCAATGATTTGGCGTCACCAATATTTACCAGTCGTTTGAAAATCTTCAAGGCATCATAGAATTTCGCACCCGCTTCTGCACCTCCCTTGATTCCAAAAGCCAGCAAACCAGAGGCTTTTCCACCAGCATATTTCTGAGCCAAGGGATAAGAAGGAGAATCTTTGAGTCCGGCATATTTCACCCAGGATACCACAGCGTGCCCGTCCAGATATTCAGCCACTTTTTGGGCGTTCTCACAGTGGCGCTCCATACGTAAGGCCAAAGTTTCAATCCCTTGAAGAATCAGGAAACTATTAAAGGGACTCAACGCCGAACCCGTATTTCTCAGAGGCACAGTTCGCACCCGAGCTATAAATGCTGCCTCTCCCATGGTTTCAGTGTAGACCATGTTGTGATAGGCTGGTTCTGGTGTGTTCAACATGGGGAAACGCTCGGCGTTCTCGGCCCAGGGAAACTTGCCTGAATCCACAACAATTCCGCCCAGAGAGTTACCATGACCACCCATATATTTTGTGAGCGAATGGACCACGATGTCGGCACCATGTTCAAAAGGTCTGATAAGCATGGGCGTTGCCACGGTGTTGTCCACCATGAGGGGAACCCCATGTTTATGGGCGACATCAGCCAGGGCTTGGATGTCCATAAATACTCCGACCGGATTGGCAATACTTTCACAAAATACCACGCTGGTCTTATCGTCGATAAGGGCTTCAATACC
>CAZFEG010000143.1:0-2651 GCA_964517565.1 uncultured Methanosarcinales archaeon | reverse complement strand
AAGAGTTAGTACGTGAGAACAATGGAAAAAGGTCAAGTAACAATATTTGTCATAATTGGAGCAGTTATTCTACTAGGAGCGATACTCTTTTTTGTTATCAATCAAGAAATTATAGGAAGTAGATCTGTAGTTGATACTCCTACTGTCGATTTAGAAACGAGACCAGCAGTAAACCTTGTAACAACATGCCTACGAGAAACAGCAAAAACTGCCGTAAAAAAAATAGGCGCGCAAGGAGGAACATATCACACACCATCCCTTACTTACCCTCCATACAAAAGTGAATCAGTAGAATTCTCACCACAAGTAATACCTTACTGGAGATACTTAGACCCTTGTGAAGAAAACATTGTAGGATGTGAAAAACTCTACCAACCACCACTCTGCAAAATAACAGAAGCGGATTGTTCAGGACTTCCAATAGGCGATGATAGCATACAAGAACAAATAGAACTTTACATAGAAGATCATATAGAAGAATGTATAGCAGGATTCTCAACATTTGATACGCAATACGACATAGAAATAATGGGCGAACCAGAAGTTGACCTTACCTTTGGAAACAAAGAAACAATATTTATCTTATCTTACCCTATAAAACTTGTATCGCACACAACAGGAAACACGCAAGAATATAATATGTACAAATCAACACTTGATGTGAGTATTAAAGAAGTATACAAACTCGCAGATGACATTATTCGATTTGAAAGAGCAACAAGTTTTTACGAAACAAAAACAATGGACCTCATATCAATATATGCAGGGCTAGAAAGCAAATTACCACCAACAAACGAAATAACATTCTTCTCACCAATGGCAGGGCCATGGATACAATACGAAGTAGAAGATATTTTACGATATGACTTATTACCTTTTATGAATCTCATAAACTTTGTAAACACAAAAAACTTTAGACCAGTCATAGAAAACGAAGACTTAGGAGAATACGATGTTTACTCGCAAGGAATATACAAAGGCATGACGCCAAAACTCTCAGATACAGAAATATATCCTTACAATGTTTATCACCATTACCTTTACCAAGATATATTCCTACAAATAAATAATGGAAAACAAGTAATTATGGCTTCAGACATCTTTCCTGATGATAACCTTTTAATAAAAATGGCAGGGCTTTTCATGAAAGACTATCGTTTCAAATATCACATATCATATTCTTTAATTATATCAATTAATGACGATGAAGCATTAGGTGGAGATGGATTTGATTTTAATTTCGCAGTAGAAGTAAACATAAGAAATAACGTACCTGCTTATAGGGATTTTACATCATTACAAATTTCAGTACCACACGAAACAAGTATAGGGGATGCAGCAGTACGCTTACCTCAAAATATTACTATAACAAGTTTTGATAAACACACAAAGCAAGCACTTGAAGATGTGCGAATAAGTTATGTCTGTGGAAAAGAATACGACTTAGGACTGACAAAAACAACAGCAAGCGCAGACGCAATCTTTGTAACGCAATTACCATATTGTGAATTAGGAGGAGCAATACGTTACCAGAAAGAAGGATACTTAGGAGAATCATTATCTTTTAATAATTTGCAAGAAGGAAGCGCAAACAACTTCTCAGTACATTTATGGCCAGTTGTTACCAAACAAGTTATCATAAAAAAACGAACAATACAAAATGTAGAAGACTTAATAGCTTTAGGAACAAACGAAGTATTCTATAGAGAAGAACTCTCAGAAAATCTTACTAAAGATGAAATGGTGCTTTTTAATATAGAAAGAATAAAAACATCTTCTTATGATACGAACGTGCCATTCATTGGATTCTTACGATACCAAGAAGAAACAATTAACTTGACAACATCAATAGATATAGAAAGCTCCAGACAAGCAATCCTTGATAATTTAGAAGAAGGATACTATGACGAAGAAACAGCAGAAGAATTACTTGCAAGTTTAGAGAATACAGAATCATACAAAAAATCAGTCGTACAAGAACCTGACGAAACATATGATTTGGATTTTGTACCAGGAAATTACATTATAGATGCAACGCTTATAGATAGTTCAGGAGTATTTATTCCAGGAGATAAAATAATAATTACTGGCGGAGAAGACGGTGGCATAGGTGGACTTGTAGGCGACTTAATTGTTGAAGATCAAGAAATAGATTTACCAGAAATGAATTTTAGTATTTGGCTCGAGGGAGGAGTAGTAATGAATATGTCTTTCCCAGAAATCTATGTTTATAATAATAAGAGTATAACATTCTACGTTCTAGAAATGATGAGCCCTGCAAGTTGGAGTGACTTTGACGACCTTGTTGAACTTGAAGATTACCAAATAGGAAAAGAAAAACTTCTGCGACCAGAAAGAAATTAAAGAAAAAATTACAATTAATAATTATCTATTTGTATGATTAAAACTATGGTTGTTTTGATATGTGCAACTTAACAAATTTTACTTAGGAAAAAAGATGGTGGAAGGTGAAACTAAACAAAAAGAGAGTTCCCTACATAAAATGTCCCTAGGTAAACTCGTAAAAAGTCTTGAAACATCAAAGATAGGTCTTAGCCAAAAACAAGCAGAAGAAAAACTAGAAAAATACGGTTATAATAAACTCTCAGAAAAAAAAGAAACACCACTCTTTATTCGCTTTCTCATACAAT
>CAZFEG010000142.1:0-2692 GCA_964517565.1 uncultured Methanosarcinales archaeon | reverse complement strand
TTTTGAATTTGTATTCCCAACTAAAACCCGTGTTAAAATCATTTTTAAAAATGAGTAAATACCAATTTTATTGTCAAAATCGAAACTTGAAACTGGATCATCCAAAATTAGCAAAAACTCTTTGTTAAAGCTTGAATTAATCGAAGCTTCTTTTTGAATTTGAGAGAAAAAATAACACAAGGCAATTGCATTTCTCTCTCCAACAGATAGATTTTTTAATTTTACTTTTCTGTTTTTTGATTCAACATAATAATTATTATTGTTTGATAACGTTAATTTCAATCTCTTAACATCCCCAAAAATCAGTGCTAGGTATTCGTTAATCAACTCTAAAGCTATATCAACACTGTTCTTTTTCGCATTCAATACAATGATTTCTTGTTCGATTCCTGATTCAGTGGTAATTAATTTTTCTAATTCACTTTTTGATTTTTGATAATCATTTTTTGTGCTTTCATATTCTGTAAACAAGCTTTTGGTTTCTATTTTAGCAATATTCTTATTTATTTCTTGTGCTTTTTGGATGTTTAGGTTTATTTCGTCTATTGACCTATTAAAGTCTTTAATTTTTATTGCTATACCATGATATATTTCATCAAGTTTGTTCAATAATTCATCTAAGCCAATTGAATCTATAACTATTGGATCAAACACGTTACTAATTTTCTTGTCAAGATATTGATTATACTTTTCAATTGCTAGATTACATTGTTGTAGAATATCATCAAATCTATCAACAAAAACATTATCAATTTTTCTAGCTTGTTCAACATTTATAATAATTGTGTCTATTTTCGAACTAAAAAGAGATTCTGAGTGTTTTTCAACTTCATCACTAAATATTTTACTGATCGCTGCTGTCAATGATTTTTTATAGTCATCACTGATGTTTTGGTAACAATATGGGCAATATTCAGTACTACTATCAGAAAAATCGTCAATGCTATACTCAATGAATTCTTTCCCTTTTTGTTCAACAGTATCCAAAATACGTTCTTCTAACTTATTTTTACCTGGCTTATCAACTCTAGTCATAAGCAGTTGTATAAGTTCTTTTTCGTTGATCTTATTCAGATTAATTGTATCAATAAATATTTTTTCAGAATTTGACCTTGCATTATTGATAGTGTCGGTCAAATCGGACAAAGATTGGGAAAGTTGTGTTTTGCTATCTTTAGGTAATTGCATATTCATAATTTCTTCAAATAGATTATCAGTAACACTTGCGTTTCTAGGCGAATCTCTAATATCTTTTTCTCTGGCAGCCCATCCATTTTTTAGAGAGTCTAATATGTTTTTCTTTTTCTTGTTCACTGAATTAGTGGATTTTTCACCCTCAAATTTGTTAAGATCTATTAGTTTTTTTTCGGTTTTAATAGTTTTTAAATTTTCCTTCAGCTTATTAATTTGCTCATCATATTGTGATTGCTCGCCTAACATAATTATTGCACCAAGAGAATCCTGATCCAACTTAACATTCTTATCAATATATTCTTCATCAAAAACACTAATTGCACTTGACTCTTGTTCAGTTAAAACTATTTCAGATTCATGTGAGTCAAATAGTTTATTGATCGAATAAATTTTTTCAGTTTCTAAATCAAATGCTAATTCTCGAAACGCACTAGCAATACAACTTTTGCCACTTCCATTAGCTCCATATATTATAGATGCATTATTGGTCTCTGAATTGAACAGTTTTAACTCTTCACAATCTTTATAATAACCACCTTGAAGTTTTATTTTTACAAAATTATACATAACTTCTTAATTCCCCCTTGCATTATTACCTAAAAACTTAACATATATTCCATCTCTTCCGATAAAATATTCATCATTGTTTATTTCATCAAAACTATTTTCACTAGCACGAATTAGTCCAATTTCTGTATTCACGATAGATATATAATTAATTTCAACATTACCAATTTTCTTTATTCTTAAATCATATCTTTCAAAAGCATCCAAAATACTTTGTTTTGCAAGCATTACTGAATCGTCATTATCTGTAATGTTAATGTTATAATTCCCTTCGTTTTCAGGGTCTATTACATCTACTATCATTTTATTTTGTTTGTCGAATCCTTGAATCACAGCAATACGATAAATAGGCAAGTTATTATTTACTGTATGACTTTTCTTAACCTGTGATAAAGCTTTATTTTTTCCTTGTCCAGAATTAGTTGAACCTTTAGCCTCAAATAATGAATATCCAAATTTATTTTGAGATACTAAATCATACCTTCCCCTACCAGTTTTATATTTATTGCTCGAAACAAAATATAATGAATGATGCTTAAAAAAGTAATATGAAATCAATCTTGTTACTGACATGCCTAAATTATAAGCAATAAATGTTTTTTCTGATGGATCAAGATTTTTCACAAAACTTTTTAGTTCAATAAAACTATTAAAATCTAAAAATTGCTTAATAAAGTAAAATTTATATAGAACTTCCTCTAATCTTATAACTTCTTTTCTTGATTTACCCAGTGTTATAAAAGACCAAATAAAAAAACTCTCTGTAACTTGAATGTTGTGATTCCCATTTTTCAATTGTAAAACATTACTATTGTGAAAATCATAAAAATTACATTTCAGAATCGACATACCTAACCCTCCCCGGAAGAATACATTATTTTTATTACACTATATTAGTTTATTAGCAATGTATTGATTTTATTATATTATA
>CAZFEG010000141.1:0-2709 GCA_964517565.1 uncultured Methanosarcinales archaeon | reverse complement strand
CTAATTTTTGAAGTAATAAGAAATACTAATTGAAAACCATACATTAAACTACACAAATAAGTATATAAATACTCGTAAAGAAAAAATAAATTACAAATCGTTCAAATACAGGCGTATATACAGTAAGACGGGAGAAATGCTTGTTTTTAGAGAGGATAACAAGATATGCCTAAGGTTGAAAAATACAGAAGATACATCTTAGAAAAGTATTCTGAAAAAGAAACTCATTACAACTCAAACTCATTAATGAAACCAACAATTGTTTTATACTTCTCCAAATAGGTAAAACCTTTATCAGTGAGTGTTATGAAACGCCTACCTTTCTTATCTTCTAATTCTTTTATGAGCTTCTTTTGTTTAAGCTCGGCAAAATACTCAGCAAAGCGTTGACTACTCAAATTAGAATAACGCAGAAGAGGAGTGGGTTTGATAGAATTATTTTTATCAGCAATTACTTTTAAGATATCTCGAATAATTTCTAAACGATCTCGTTTTATCATTTAATCCACTTCACAACCTTATAAAATATTAACAAGAAAATTGCAGTAGAAATAATGTAGAAAGGAATTTTTACTTCAAGAGGAAGAAATGTTCTTGGACCTAAAATCAAAATATTAATTAACCAAAAAACAAATAATAAAATATAAATTACAAAGAGATTGGTAAACTTTCCTCGTTTCTTATGATTAAGATAAGAAATAAGCAGCGTGAAAACTATAATTATCAAATGCGAATAGACAACTATGTATATAGAGAGAGTGAGAAAAGAAACTACTGCAATAAGAACTGCAATAATATTAGTAAATAAAGTAAGATGTTTTATCTTCACGTCTTTCCAAATAGTGCTCGACATTAAAGAAAAAATTGCCATAGTACCAAGATAACCAATTAAAAGTATATTCAAAGGCCAAAGAAAACCCTTTAAGGGTTGAGAATCAAAAGTGAACCAAGAAAGTTTAAAAAGAATAATAATAAACTTAAAAAAATATGCTAGAGCAAAGAAAATAAATGCGTTTCTAAAATAAGCAATTCCTTGATGCTTTGTTAAAGAATACATATCTTTAGTCTTAATATATATGGCTGCAAAGAGAAAAACAATTATTAAAGTATAAATTGCCTCGACATATATCATAAATTGATGAATCATATCTAAACTAGATCTAAAGTGTATATAAATACTATGGATTTAAAATGTACTTTTTTAGTTCTTCGTACTTATAAATAGAGCCAATTTAATGAAATGTATCCCAAATAAAGGATGGAGACAAAAATGTTCAAAGTAACGGCACATAAATTAATGCAAGATTACTAGTACATTTGTCTCACAAAAAGGTGAAAAAAATGAAAACAAAATGGAATACGCAAAAATCAAGAATTTTTGGTACCTCAAAAGGTATAAAAAAAATTAGTTTAGTAGCATTCTCAGTTCTAGCTATAGGACTTATTGGATCAGTAGGACTTGCAAGCGCATATCAAGGAAACCCTGACGACCAAGGACCAAACTATGATGCTGCACTACACGATTTGAAAACAGACGCTTTTGATACAAACGATTACGAAGCGTGGAGATTCTTAATGGAAGATGCGCCAAATCAAGGCAGAGTTTTAGATGTTGTTAACGAAGAAAACTTCAATGTTTTTGTTCAAGCACATAATGCAGCAATGAATGGAGACATGGAATTATCAAACGAACTACGAAGCGAATTAGGTCTTAACAATGGTGTTGGTCCTGCTGATGGAACTGGTTACAAAAATGGTGGTCAAGGACAAGGCATGCATAAAGGTCAAGGTCTACAAGATGGTCAAGGTCAAGGAATGAATTCAGAAATGCAGCAAGCAGAATTTATTGATGCTAATGGCGATGGTCTTTGTGACAATGACGGTTCCACCTTAGGACAACAAAAAGGAATGGGTCGTAACAGATAAATATATTTTTAATCCTGTGAAAGCAGGAATTTTTTCTTTTCAAAATAGTTGCTAAATATCAACACGCTTCAAAGTGCCAGCTTCTAAAAAACAAACCTTGCCCAAACGTTTAGCCTGCTCTTTATCATGAGTGGCAATAATAGTAGTCATTCCTTTTTGTTTAATAACTTTTTTCAAAAGAGATTCAAACTTTTTGATGTTTTCATCATCAAGGTTTGCTGTAGGCTCATCAAGAAGTAATAATTCTGGTTCAACAATAATACTTCTTGCAAGAGCGATTCGTTGAATTTCTCCACCGCTTAAGTGCAAAGCATTCTTAGAAAATAAATCTTCAGAGATTCCAACTAATAAAAGTGTTTGTCTAACTTTTGTAGCAATAAGATTTTCGTTAAGATGACGCATGCGAAGACCGAAAGCAACATTATCAAAAACTGAGCGATTAAAAGCAACAGGTTTTTGAAAAACAATACCTATCTTTCGTTTTAAAGATAAACCGTTCTTCGTAGTTATTTTAGTGCCATGAAATAAAATATCCCCTTTCGTTGGAGAAACTAGACCAATGATCGATCTGAGAAGACTTGTTTTACCACTACCGCTCGTTCCCATAATAACAAGAGTTTCACCTTTATTCACAGAGAAATTTACTTTAGAAAAAACTTTCTTACTGTCAAAGCTAAGAGACAAATCTTTCACAGATAATAATGCACTCATCTTTTTTTCACCCTTGACTGCATAGAAGTTAATCCATAATTAATAATAAATGCTAAAATTATAAGAATTATA
>CAZFEG010000140.1:0-2740 GCA_964517565.1 uncultured Methanosarcinales archaeon | reverse complement strand
GAAACATTTACAAATCTAGATAGTGTTATGTTAGGACAATTTGCAACTTCACTTACAGAATTACAATGCTCAACATTACAAGTGGAAGAACTTTCTTGTTTTGATTTACATAAAATACTTGCTTTTCAAAAACTTCAAGAAACAAATAACGATCAATCTGCGCAGTATTATTATTCGCAATTGGGTGATGCAAATATTACTTTGGAACTAATATATCCTGAAGAGAAATTTATACAAATATATCTCAATGAATTAAACCTAGGAAATATCTCAGGAGTTCCCATACAACCACAAGAAAAACCCATTATTATACCGGTATCAATATATGACGATTTAAAACAAGAATATTATTTCGGCGTACTACACATAACCATGTACTCACCATAGAAAACTAATTAAAACCAATCTGAACAAAAAATGAATACAAAAAAAGCCCAAACAGAAATAATAGGCCTTGTCGTTATAGTGATAATCGTCTCCATCGCAATGCTTTTCTACCTTAGTTACGCAACCGGAAAAGGAGAAACAAGCACAAGAGATAATATTTACAAAGAATACACAAATAATGAGCTTTCAGTGAGTTTTATACAAACACTGCTAAAAACATCCATTGAAAATTGCGGAGACGCATCATTTGAAGATTTAGTATATGATTGTGGAACAAAAAGACAAATAACTTGTACAACAGGATTTAATTCATGTGAACAAGCAAATAAAACAGTAAGAACAATTCTCAATGAAACCCTTGATGAATGGGATTTAGCATACGGTTTTTCAATAATTTATTCACACACACGTCAAGAACACATAGAAACATATAATTGCTCAAATCAAAATGAAGAAATTGACTGCGCAGCACTAGGACTATTCCTCATACCCTATTTTCCCCAACCAGGAAACGCACGACTAGAACTAGGAATTTGCAGATAATCGTTTTATCTTTCGAGAATTTTGAATAATTCTAAATTCTGAAGATAACTTTATGATTATTGTGTTGTAAGACTCTGTAAAGTTCTCTTTGACAATTTGGCCCTTGAAATTGATTATATTGGGTTTTTGCTGAGAACTGAAGAAATAGGAAGTTTTAAAAACGAATACTCTTAATATAAGAGTAAAAACTACTAAGTGAGGTTAGTCTAATGAAATATAAAAAAGCTTCAGATCTTTCAATAAATGTAATAATAATCACAGCAATAGCACTTCTAGTTCTAGCAGTACTTGCATATCTCTTAATGGGTGCAATGGACAGAGGAAGCCAAGGAACCAAATGCGAAGGTGTTGGTGGAGTATGTCAATCAGAATGTTCAGGAACAGAATATCCAGTTCACAATGCGCCATTTGACGGAGACTGCTCAGGAGATTATAACTGTTGCATGAGATTCGGAACAGGTGCAGAATAAATCTTTGAGTGAATAATGGCTATTTTGAACTCAAAAAAAGGGATGGTTATTGAGAAAGTAATGGTCCCTATAGTCCTTATGATACTTCTTATCATAGGCTTTGTTTTCTTTTATAATAATTCTGCACAAGCAGGAACTGATGCAGTTAGTTGTAAAGGGATGGGTGGTGTTCTACGTACAACTTGCAATCCTGAATTCTCAGATCATAACAGTCTCTTTGATGCAGATGAACGTCTTTGTTGTGTCAATAAATTTATTGGCGGAGACAAAGAAAAATTTAAAGAGTGGGCTGAATCAGGCGAAGGCAGCACAGGTACGACTTTATTAAAAAGATTATACTTTGAAGTTTACAATACAAAAATAGAGCAAGGAATGAAACCAATAGCTGTTCCATCAGGAACGGTGGTGACTTTTTTGGCATTAAACAATTTAAAACCTGGAAAGTGTACAGTTATTATTCAAGAAGCTGAAAGAAAATTCGATTTGTATATTCCAAAAGTTATTAACAATCCTGCAAACTTTCCTGAGAATCTGCCTGAAGGTATAGACTGTCCTTTAGGAAAAAGAATAGAATCTCAACGAAAATTTACTGCACCAGATACTGGTGAATCAGAATTTTATTTGATGACATATTCTTTAATCGCAGATGGAAAAACAACAAATCTTACAGCAGTAATTAATGTAACAAAAGCGAAAGTTGAAGAAGAAGGAATTGGAGGGGCTGGTTCTGGAGAAGACGATGGAACTGAAGACGAAATTTCTCCATTTGATATAACAACAATTGTTTCACAAACTGCAGCGAGAGATCAGGTCAATTATTGTTTTATCTCAGCATACTTAACAGAAAACAATATTCGAGACAATTCAATACTTTCATTTAAACATCAAATAGTACCTCAAGATATTGCTTGTTCATGGTCTTCAGGTTTCATTTCTTTAAACAAAGAACTATCTTTAACTCCAACATTTAGCGATGCGAGTACACATTGTGTTCTTTTTGAAGATAATGATTTTTTAGATGTGCGTGGAGAAGCATCCGCTTCATCAGCAGGATGTCATATACTTCATGTTGCACCTTATCAAATATATGAAAAGTACTTTGAAACACCCTGTACGTCAAAATGTAGTGATTATGTGGGATCAAATAAAATAGCCTGTTATGACTTTAAAGTCCGAAACAAAGAATGTCAGTACACTCAAAATTGTAATTTTGTCAAAGATGGCTTATTCAAATACGATTGTTTGGATTGCGACTCACAAGTTATTAATTGCTCAAATTATGATACCAAAAGATCTTGTGAAGAAAATCAATGTCTAACAGACGAATATTGTCAATGGAC
>CAZFEG010000139.1:0-2752 GCA_964517565.1 uncultured Methanosarcinales archaeon | reverse complement strand
TCGTCCCAATACCAATCCTATTATTCGAAGAATCAATAAACAAAGTATCTTCATCAATATTAACATTATGACTTAAATTAATTACAGATGCAAGTCCAGATGTCATAAGAGAATAAGGTGCTGAAGTTAAATTTATTCTCGGTGTCATCTCTGCATCAGCCCCAACTACAATCCCTAAGAATAGTTGACCATCAAGATCAGCATCTATATCAGATAAGATTACATTGTAGACTCCATGTGTATCTGTTGCAACAGTCATATTCTGTTCCCATAACTTTGATCCACCTGAAACAACAGTATAAATCCCGAAACTCATTGCATAACTTCCTTGCAATATTGTGCCTGAGTCATCTGTTAATCTTCCTTGAATATTAAAAGTTTGAGGAACAGCTAAAACACTTGTTGATAATAAAATAAAAATTAATAATAAAATAAAAAATTGCATAGCTGTCGCTACATTAAAAGAGTTTTTTGTTGTAAAAAATGGTTTACTAATTAATTTATTTTTTAAAATACCTAATCTACAAGTTTCAGATATTTTTTTATATTCCATTTTTTACATTACCTCCTCTAACATAGCTTATGTAACAGTTACATTTACAGGATAATTTACATCCCTTGCTTGTACTTCTTTAACACAAAGATACTCAGCACAAAATTGAACTTGAGTTAAATTTAACTGATCAATTGGTGCTAATGCTTCTTCTCCATCGACATTAACTCTACACATAGTTTGTCCTGTTGTTGTATCAAGTTCACAAATACTTGTTGCAATCTCTTCAGGCGTCATCAATCTTGTACACTCTGTTTGTGCACATTCCCAACTACCTGTATTTATTATTTTCAATTTACTATTTGCGTCAAATGCATTCAAAACTAATAACAAAAGCACAATCACAAACAAAGAGTAAATTACTGCATACTTCCATACTGGTTTTGTTTTGTTGTTTTTCATTTTTGTTTACTTCCTCCGTATTTTTTTTATCCTGTGAATTAAGGACTATCATTAATTATTTTCCAATGGCCCCCCTTAGGTGAACCAATTCTTTTTAGTAACTTTTTTTGTTTTAATTTTACAATATTCTTATCTATTGATCGCCTATTAAGATTAAGTTTAGTTGCAAGTTCAGAAATTGAAATATATGGATTTTCTTCTATTAAATTAAAGATTTTTAACGAACTTTTTAACGAACTTTTTAACGAACTTTTACTTATAGTTTTAATAAGTTTAAACTGAGAAATAAAATAACCATTTATTTCTATACTAAATTTAACATTACCATGTTTTTTACATTCATCTTTTATACGATTAATTCCAGAACCAATCTTTTCAACCATATGAACTCTATGAAATAAATCCGCAATAAGAGGATTCCTTCTTACTGCAAGAGTTCCTAATTTTTCTTTTGTTAAAGGCTTGATTAAACCCCCCATATTTGTAATTATTAATCTATTATCAAAAATATCAATTTGGACATTAGCACCTTCTTGAGTATAATCTCTATGGATAACTGCATTTAATATTGCTTCTCTTATTGCTTCAATTGGGTATTCTGGAATTTCTTTTCTTTGTAATCCTTTAATTTCATACTCAAGACGAGTATTTCTTTTTACAAATTCAATTGCCTTTTCAACCTGACTAATTAAAGTTCCTTCAAAATCTTTTCTATCAATAACTTTAACTTTTTCTATCCCTTTATATCTCACACAAGTAAGATAATCATTAATTAAATATTGTTTTGGATTTTTTGTGAAAAATAGTATTCCGGTTTTATTTAGAAATCCATTTTTATTAGTAATACCTAAATTGAATAAAGTATTTTTATCTGCTTTTTGTTTTATCCCTGATTTAATTAAATATTCTTCAACAAGTTTATTATCATAATTTTTTATTTTTGTTAGAATATTATCAAATTTTATTTTTCCTTCTTGATTAATAAATTCAATAATTTCATTTCTTTGCATCTTTTGGGAATTAGCACTTTGCCTTATGAAAAATCCTTGAGAACATTTGTAAGGTTTATCTTCTCCTTCAAAAACATCAATTATCAAAACATTATTCAATTCAATTAAGTTTAGTTTTATTGAAGGATCGCAATTTCTTGCAATATCTTGAATTTGAGATTTTAACTTGTTTGTTATTTTAATTACATTAATAACCCCCATATCATTAACACCTAAAAATATTTTTCCACCTTTAGCATTTGCAAAAGCAACTATTTCTTTAGCCAAACCTTTAGAATCAAAATTTTCTTTAAATTCTATATTTAATCCTTCACCATTTTGTAAAATAAATTCAAATTGTTTTTTTGTAATTTTATTTTTCATTTTTATTACCTCAGGGATTATCATAATTTTGAGCTAATTGCCCATTTAATTTTATATTTCCTACACTATCAAAAAATGCAACTAGTGAATTTGTATTATTTCTAATTTCGAGATTACTTCCAGAAATACTTAATGCATTATTTTCATATAAACTTCCAGTTGCAAAAATATAACCAGAAGAATTTACATATGCAACAACTGTTCCAGAATTATCCTCTACAATAAATGAATTTGATGTGGGAGTTAAACTTCCTTGACTTTGTGCAATTATCCCTTTAATGAACATATCCCCAACACTATCTATACTTGCAACAGTTACTCCATCTGGATCTTTAATTTCAAACTTACTACCTTGAGGAGTTCCTGATTCAATAAATAAAGTATTACTTGTTACAGCAGTTCCATCTTCAAAACCATCATTAGG
>CAZFEG010000138.1:0-2784 GCA_964517565.1 uncultured Methanosarcinales archaeon | reverse complement strand
ATCTCTTAAATATAAAAATTGCATCATTTGCTGAAAAGAGTTATTATATATAGAGATATATAAACATTTTGATATCAATGTATAAGAAGTATTTTTTATTAGATATGTTTTATTTTAAATAATATATACAAACGGGAGGATGAAGTATTATGAAGAAGTATATTGTTTTATTATTAGTTAGTATTAGTTTTGTTCTTGCAGCATGTACACCGGGGAATGTAACGGTTACTTTTAACAGCGATGGAGGAACAAGTGTAGTTAGCCAAGATATCTTAGGAGGAACTAAAGCAGAAGAACCTGCAATCCCTTCAAAAGATGGGTTTAGTTTTGTATACTGGTATTCAGCTGATAGCTCTAAAGCTTTTAGTTTTGATACAACACTTAAAAGTGACACTGAATTAACAGCCTTATGGACTGAAGCTGAAGTTTATGTTGTTGTATTTAATTCTGATGGAGGACCTGATATAGCTTCTCAAAATGTATTTGAAGATGGTTTAGTTACATCTCCAGCTGCAATTGAAAAAGCAGGATATGATTTCGTTCATTGGTATGGAGCTTATAAATTTGTTGAGTACGACTTTGATGAACCAGTAACTGAGGGCATGACACTTACTGCCTTATGGAAAGAAAAAGATATTTATGAAGTATCTTTTGATTCGAATATTGGAAGTCGAGTAAATGATGTTGATGTATATGTTGGTGAAACACTTATGTTACCTGCACCACCAACTGAAACTACTCATAAATTTGTTTTTTGGTACTTAGATGATGAAACTGTAGAGTTTGATCTTAGTACTCCAATCGTAGGAGATATAACACTTACTGCGTTATGGGAAGACAAAATAGATTACGAAGTGTCATTTGAAACTGGTGAAGGAAATAACGTTCTTTCACAAGTGATTATGGAAGGCAATCTAGCAACTGAAATTGAAAATCCATATTATTTAGGATATTCATTTGTAAGATGGTATGAAACTGATGAGTCAATTCCATTTGATTTTACAACGCCTATCACAGGAAACATTATGCTTACTGCTCTATGGAGCTTATCACCTATATATACAGTTACCTTTGATAGTGTTGAAGGTTCAGCTGTAGATTCTCAAAATATCATCGAAAACGAATCAATAATTGAACCTAATGAGCCAACTAGAGTTGGATTTAGTTTTTCTTATTGGTATGTAACAGATGAGAATGTTGCCTATAATGTAACAACACCAATTACTAGTGACGTTACATTGACAGCTTTATGGGAACAATTACCTGTCTATAATGTAAGCTTTAACAGTAATGGAGGATCTTCAGTTGTTAGTCAACCTGTTTTCAAAAACGATAGAGTTGTTCTTCCAGAAGAACCTACAAAAACTGGATACAGTTTCTTATTCTGGTATGAAAGAGATTCTGCGGCTTTATATGATATGTACACGGGTATCACAAAAGACATAACGTTTACTGCTAGATGGGGTAATGCAGATCAAAGAGCAGTTATTGATGATATAAATGCATATACAGACTCTTTATACAATGTACCTAATTTATTACCTACTCCAATTAGAGGAACTGTAAACAATTCTACAATAAGTTACTCTTCTGATAGTTTTTATATTTCTTTAGGAGGAATTGTTTTACCATTACTATCAAATTCAAATGAGAAAACAGCTTCTTGGAAAGTAGACTTTACGAAAGATGGTGTAACGTTCTCAAAAACATTTAATGTTCCTTTATCTCATGTTGAAAGTGTTGTGATTGCCGAAAGTAGAGTATTACCTTTCGAAAACTTGACAACTGAATATGATGTTGAAGATTCAGAAATTACATTATATTTTGAACAAGATGGAAATGTTCCTTATGTTAATTTAGAAGATTTCTTTACATTATTAGAAGGATTCATTGATCCGTCTTTACCAATGGCATACACAAAGACAAGTGATTCACTAGAAGTGTTCTATCAATATTATGATGAAGACGAAGACATTACATATGATTTAATATTGGATATAGACGCAACTGAAAATACGATTTCTACAAATGATCCAGGATTCTATTGGGCATATATTTACTCAACAGAAACTAATTATGGCCGTCATATTGAATATGTTCAAGATCATCCAGATGAATCTAACAGACCTGGTAGTGATGTTGTATATGATTTAGATGACTTCAATATGGATATTGTTGTATATGAAGGAGAGATTTTACTCCCATACTATATGACAAACCAATTATTTGCTGGAAGTGCATATTATAACGTATACTACAACTATGATGGTTTATTTGGTATTTATTCATTACCAAGTGCAGGATCGAAGGAGTTTAGTTCGATACATCGAAGTTCAATGAATAATGAGGACATCCCAGCAGATTTAATGCTTCATACATTTGATATGTTAGCATTTGATTTAGATAATCTATATGGGTTAAAAGATATCATGGGTGTTACTTCATATTATGATTTATTATATTCGCTAAAAGACGAATTACTAGTGACAGATCCTGAAGAATTTGATTTTGCTATTAGAGATTTGTTATTACTAGAATTAGATGAACCACATACTTCTTATGGGTATCATTCTTACTATAATAGTTTTATTTTCGCAGGACCACCTACAAACAGTTTAAGTAATTATGGAGATCGATTTACGAAATGGTACTATGATGGTTTAGTTGCTACTGATAATGCAATTGAAGATAGATGGGGAACTAATCCTGATGGTGGATGGAATGTAGCAATAAGACCAGATTATTGGTTCTTAAATCCTGAAACTGTTATGTTATCATTAGATG
>CAZFEG010000137.1:0-2822 GCA_964517565.1 uncultured Methanosarcinales archaeon | reverse complement strand
TTAATGAGATTGGTTTCAATTGCTGGTGCTGATGGATTTTATTATGAGAATGTTGAATATATAATACATCCAGTTTAATTAAATATTACTTCCTTTATCAAATACAAACCAAGTTCTAAGAACTGAATAAAAGAAATCATTAAATTGAGGAACTCCTTGCTCATTAACTGATTCCACAATATCATCGGTTATTCCACCATCATCGCCAGGATCACCTATCATTCCAAGATATGCTTGAATACTTTCAACTGCCGCACCTAACATAATGTTTGTTGTTGGAAATAATGTTGATGCTGAGTAAATTGTATTGTCTGGATTGGCTGAGTATGCAGACCAACCAGGAGGATTAATTGATTCATCAAATATTTTTTTATAAACTGTAGGTTCAATTCCTTCTGGGTCGTATGGTGTTGGTGTTCCATAGCCCATCCATTGCGGTGCAAAGCCAAACTCTGAACATAATTCTGGCAATAAAACTTCTATAACATATCTTGCATCTTCATAAGTTTGACTATCTGGCATTGCAAAATCAACATAGCTTGTATCAACCCATAATTCAGGTGTAAGTGTGTTTGGTCTATCTATACCTGGCGGACCATGCGAATCTATGATTATTTTTAGTTTTTGAAAGTCTTCTAATGTTGTTTTACCTAATTTATACAATTCTAGAGTCATATCTTCGCCTGTAAAAGTTATCTCTGAAGTATAATCTTGGTATGATCTTTGTGCAAGGTTTTCTTCTTCTAACCATTGCATTCCTTGTGTTCTTATTGCTATCCAATCATCAAATAACTTTGTTCCTTCTTGAAACACTCCAGTACTATCATTCTCTCCCCAGATCTCATAACTCTCTCCTGCGACTAACTGCCTTGTTATCTCTCCATCACTTACTTGATACAAACTATCCCCTATTTGGATTGTACTAGTCATATCTGTAAATACGGGCATTCCTTCTCTAGTTAAATCTCGAAGTTTTAGTGTTATGTCTGGTTGTGCTGTAACGTAATGTGTTAAGTTTAGTGTGTCTGATAATCCTGTGTTATCTGTTACTTTTACTCCAAAGTTTACATTTCCGTTGAAGTAATCGTTTAAAACACTCATCATTAATTGGTTTTCATTTAGGTAAACGTTTGCATTTCCTGCTTGTGTTTGTCCTATGATTTCCATTGTATGCGTATTTTCTGGATCTTGATCTGTAACTCTTACTGTTCCCAAGTTCATTGTTTGCGGTGCTGTGACTAATTCGTCGCTACTTGCAATATATCCTTCGATGCTTGCCACTGGTGCGTGTTCTGCAAGGTCAACTAGTACTCGGTATAGTAAGCTGTCTGTGAAGCTTGGATCTATTGCGTCGATTACTCTAATCATTGTTTCATAAGTGCCTGCTGTGACTGCTTCAAGGCTTACGATTGAATCAGAAACAGTGAATGCATCGTTTGAAACTTCATATACTGATTGTTGATCGTTGTCAACGTGTTGATTCACATTTACTTCTGTAAATTCTCCTTCTTCAATATATTGTTCGTTTATTTGTGATGTGATTGTTGGTTTGATGTTTAGTTGTTTTGTTAAACTAACGCTTGAATTAGGTGTTTCTAAGTAGAGTGAATCTGTTGAGATATTTTCACCTTCAAAAGTTATTAAGTCTGTTTCTCTTAAATCAGCTACTTTCCCCATATTTTCATCAATTACAACTTCTTGGTATGGTATTTCCAGAGATGCAACGAGCCCGTTGTATCCAGAGCGATTATTTAAAACTAAAAACTTTGCCGTCTTTGTTATTGTTTTCTTTCCGTCGTGAGTAACCATTGTTACAAAGTATATTCCATCTGATAGTGGTTTTCCTTGTTTATCAAGTCCTCCAAAACCGATTAGATATTGTCCGGCTCCTTTGTCTAATTCAACGCTTCCTTTTTCTTGTCCTAAGATGTTTGATAATCGTATATATCCATTTTCTTGTAGATTGCTTGCTCTAACGGATGTTGGTCCGTATGTTGGATTTGGTCCTGCATTTTCAATTAGATATTCAATTGTCATTCCACTGGGAATTATAGAAATATTTAATGTCCCAATATTTAGATTTGCTTGTGCATTTTCAGAATTATCTCGTGCTATTTCAGAATTATTATTAAAATATTTTACTAAGATATTATCTAGATCTCTTTCATCTATGGCTTCTGTTCTAACTGTTATTATTTTGTCTTGTGCTCTTGCAGCAACAGGGAGTGTTAGTGTCACCAAAACCAGGAATAAAACGTTAAGCGTGTTTGCTTTGTTAAGTGTTTTGTATACTGGAAGAGCAGTATGTTTCGCTTTATTGAGGTTATCGATGAACTTTGATCTGAGGTTTAGTGGCATATTCATCCGTAACAATGAGGTTAGCTGATTACTCGACGTCTGACTGATATCATTGAGGGAGAGCGCAACCAGACCAATCGTTGATCACGGGCTAGTGGCTTTCCTTTCAAATCCCCTGTTCAACAACTTACACCTGAAAAGTGAGTGATATCTATGTAATCTGACCGTCTTCGCGACACTGAGCTGAACCGAAGGAGAAGCGATCTCACATGTTTATCAGCAACTGATTCAAAGAGAGATTGCTTCGTCACTGGCGTTCCTCGCAAAGACGCGGTTCTTGTAGGTCTTTGCCGCCTACCTAACCATACTGCGCCCGCCGGTGTGAATATTTACCAGAGCAAAGAGATACCTAGGTCCAAATTTGTGTCATAGTCGCAATCCAACCTTTTGGTGTAAATTAATGGGTTGAATAGTGTGTCTTGCTGAGGGCGCTGGAAGCGCGACTCGAAGTATGACACTGTTTA
>CAZFEG010000136.1:0-2822 GCA_964517565.1 uncultured Methanosarcinales archaeon | reverse complement strand
GGAATCAGCAAGCGAAAGCGAGCGATGACATGATATAATGTTCAAAACAAAAGGTGAATAAAAATAAACATTATATCATGGAATGTAAATGGTATCCGTGCCATTTCAAAAAAAGGTTTTGACAAGTTTGTACTAGAATATAATCCTAATGTCTTATGTATTCAAGAAACAAAAGCGCAACTTGATCAGCTTGGTGAAGAAATTACTCAAATTGGAAACTATCATTCTTATTTTTTCTCTGCTCAAAAAAAAGGTTATAGTAGCGTTGCTATTTATTCAAAAGAAAAACCAATCCAAATAATTGAAGGTATTGGCGTTCAAGAATTTGATGATGAAGGCCGAGTTCTAACTGCAGAATACAAAAATTGTTTTGTTCTTTCAGTCTATGCTCCTAACGCTCAACCAGAACTTTCTCGAATAGCATATCGCGAACGATTTAACGATGCATTACTTACATTCACCGACAAATTACAAAAAGACCAGGGGAAAGATGTTTTTATTTGTGGGGATCTTAATGTTGCTCACAATGAAATTGATTTAACAAATCCTGGACCTAATAAAAAGAATCCTGGTTTCTCAGATCAAGAACGTGCTAAATTTAATGAACTTCTTAATGCAGGTTACATAGACACATTCCGCCATCTTCATCCAACTGAAGTTAAATATAGCTGGTGGTCTTATCGCTTTAGTGCTCGAGCAAAGAATATTGGCTGGCGTATTGATTATGTTGTTGTTAACAAAGACGCAATGAAGAAAATAAAAAAAGCCGAGATTCTCAACGAAGTACTAGGATCAGATCATTGTCCAGTACAAATAATAACAAAATAGTTTTACGTGCTGTTTACGCCATTTTTGGTGTTGAGTTTTCCACGAAACGCAGAATGCACGCCTGCGAGTTTATCGAGCGGCACGAGAAAAGTTTCGCTTTGACTGTACCTACACCAAGACTGCATCATAGCCCAGTATCAATAACTACAAAATAGTGCATTCAACTTAAAAAAACATCAAATAATAACCTTTATATACATATTCTACCAACATCAAAGAAAAGGTGATTAATTATGGGTGCATTAGGTATAATATTAATAATAGTTCTTGTCATATATTTCTTATTAGGTATAAGAATTGTAAGACCAATCGGTAGATTAATTGTAGAAACATTAGGTAAATATCAGCGAACTAATACTGCTGGATTCACATGGATTTTTCCAATTATTCAAAGAACAATCAGAGTTAACATAACTGAACAAATGTCGGATGTTGAACCTCAACAAGTAATTACAAAAGATAATTTAAACGCAATTGTTGATGCGGTTGTTTATTTCAAAGTAAATGATGTAAAATCTGCAACATACAATGTTGATGATCATGAAGATCAATTAGTTTCTCTTACACGAACAACTCTTCGAGCAGTTATTGGTGGAATGACTTTTGCAATAGCAAATGAAAAAAGAAAAGACATCAACACAGCTGTTGAAGCAATCTTAAAAGTTGAAACTAAAACGTACGGTGTAGATGTTCTACGTGTTGAATTACAAAGAATTGAAGCTCCAAAAGATGTACAGGATGCAATGAATGAAGTTGTAAAAGCTGAACGTGAAAAAATTGCTGCAAAAGATAAAGCTAATGCTGTAGAAATTCAAGCTGACGGTAATAAAAGAGCCGCAATTAAAGAAGCTGAAGGTTCACAGGAAGCTGCTATTCTTGAAGCGCAAGGTCAAAAACAAGCAAGAGTTCTTATTGCTGAAGGAAAAGCTAAGGCCTTTGATTTAATTGAAAAATCATTCAAAGGAAATGCGCAAATACTAAAACAATACGAAGTAACTCAAGCATCTCTTCAAGACAATACAAAAGTTGTTATTACTGAAAAAGGTATTTCTCCACAGCTCATCATGGATGCAATACCAATAACTAATAAGTCAAAGAAGTAATGTAACAAAGTAACAACTTCAAACAAATAATTATTTTTTTATTTTCTTTTTTACATTTTTCTAAAAGAGAACAAACCACACGTTAAAAAAATTAAAAACATTCTTCACAAAAAAAATAAAATCACATCTCTACGCCAAAAACACCCGAAAACACCTAAAAACAAGCGAAATCCCCACAATCTTTATAAAGAAAAAGCTGTTTCTCAGAGTCATAGCACCTCTAAGGTAGCTAGTCTGAATGATCCATAAGGACATTCATTGTCGCTTGAAAAAGCGGAGTTAAAGAAATAAAATGTTACATAAAGTATCTCAACAAGAGCTTGTTCTGTCAATTACAGAAGAACTAAAAACTATTATTGAGATGCCAGCTTGGGCAGAATTTGTAAAGACAGGTGCACACCGTGAAACACTACCTAAAAATCCTGATTGGTGGTTCATTCGTGCTGCATCTATTCTTCGGATAGTTTTTATCCGTGGTCCTGTTGGCGTCAGTAAGTTAAGAGTCCGTTACGGTGGACGAAAAAATAGAGGATATAGACCAGATAGGTTTGCTCTTGCGTCCGGTAAAGTTATTCGAACAATTCTTCAAGAATTAGAGAAAGCTGAACTTATCAAACAAGACAAAGTTGGTACTCACAAAGGTCGAGTTATTACTCCTAAAGGCGGTTCACTTCTTGCTAAAGCTACTAAAATTACTGCAGCAAAAGAAAAAGCTAAACCAGTTGTTGAAGTAACAAAACCTGTTGTTGAAAAAACAGAGGAAAAAGTTGCTGAAGCTAAAACTGAAAAAGCTCCTAAAACAGAAACTAAAGAAAAGCCTGTTGCTAAAGTAGAAAAAACTGCTAAAGCTAAAACTGAAAAAGCTCCTAAGGCTGAAGTAAAGGAAAAACC
>CAZFEG010000135.1:0-2826 GCA_964517565.1 uncultured Methanosarcinales archaeon | reverse complement strand
AGGACCAGTTTTAGGTTTAGTAAATGATATGGCTGTAGTTGATGTACTCTCAGAAATAGGTGTGGCTTTCTTACTATTCATTGTTGGAATAGAACTTGATCTCAAACGTATTAAAGATGTAGGTTCAATATCTTCAATGGGTGCACTCTTACAAATGGGAGCTGCATTTTTAGCAGGATTCATTATTTTCTATCTCTTAGGATTCTCTCAGATGGAAGGAGTTTATGCAGGAATTGTTCTGATGTTTTCATCCACCATGATTATCATTAAATTGCTGGCGGATAAATCGCAACTAGATACTATACATGGAAGAATAATAATAGGGGCACTCTTAATGCAAGACGTAGTAGCAGTTATACTCTTGTCCATTATGGGACATCTTGCAGAATTCTCACCAACCATTCTCTTGCTCTCAATTGTACAAGGAATCTTTGCTTTTGGAATTGCAATATTCTTCTCAAAATTTCTTTTCCCACAACTCTTCAAATTCGCAGCAAGATCTCAAGAATTATTTTTTTTACTCAGCCTTGCAGTTTGTTTTTCATTCGCACTCATTTTTGCAAGTATAGGATTCTCAATTGCAGTAGGTGCATTTGTAGCAGGACTTATGCTTGGTAACTTACCATATAATGTAGAAATAATAGCAAAAGTAAAAAGTCTCAGAGACTTCTTTGCAACACTATTTTTTGTATCTATGGGAATAAAACTATCATTTGACGCTCTTACAAATTTCGCAGTACCTTTCATTATTTTACTCGTTCTTACAGCAGTAATCTTACCAATAATAACTTTCATAACAACAGTAGTCTTTGGGTATAACCGCCGAACAGCATTTCTTGTAGCAATATCTTTGAGTCAAGTATCAGAATTTGCACTCATTGCAGTATCTCAAGGAGTTACTCTTGGGCATATAGGGGATGGGTTTTTATCACTTACCATACTTGTAACACTCACATCAATAATAATAACATCATACCTCGTGAAATATGATGATGTACTCTACAAAAAACTCCTACCATTACTCAAACTCTCAGACAAACTTGTTATACGAAAAAAAATATTCCAACATCACAGACCAATACCAGTTCATGATGTAGTACTCATAGGATTTGACAGAATAGGATCAAGAATATACAAATCACTTAGTAAGATGAGTCGGGACGTTGTAGTAGTTGACTTTAACCCAGATATTGTGGCTCAACTTACAGAAGATAACATACCTTGCATTTACGGAGACATTTCTGATGATGAAGTATTGGAAAATATGCATCTATCAAAAGCACAAATGGTTATATCAACAATTCCTAACCATAGAGATACATTAGAAATGATAAAAAAGGTACGGAAACACAATAAAACAGCAAAAATAATAGTGACTGCTTACGTGGTTGCTGAAGCGCTTTCATTGTACGATTTCGGAGCAGATTATGTCCTATTACCGCACTTACTAGGAGGGGAACATGCAGGAATTCTCCTAGAATCAGTATCTGAAGATTTAGATAAGCTTATTACTACGAAGATAGCTCATATTGTAGAATTAAAAAGACACCATGAAGGAAAAGAAAAACATCGTCTCTATAGGCACAGAAAACACTATCTTAAATAAATTATTCGGAAAGAAAAATGAAAAAATATTGCTACTCGTAATTGCTCTAACAGTTCCGTAATTTTTGCGGGCAATAAAATTTGTTATGTTTGAACTAGTTTGATTTAATTTTTAATTAAGGATTATTATGGTGTTGCGAAAGTTTAGAAAGGACGATTTGGAACAAGTAGCTTCATTAATACATCGTACGTATAAAAAATTCAATAACAATGAATTCTTTGAGAAAGAAGCTCTTCAAAATTATTTGAATCACTATAACTTGAAAGTTAATTCTTCTGAAAATCTATTAAAAAACTTTAAACGATCAACAATATTTTATGTTTTTGAAGAAAATAAAAAGATTATAGGAATGATTCGAGGAACTGATACAAAAATAATAAACTTATTTGTTGATGCGAAACAACAGAGAAAAGGACTGGGAAGAAAACTTGTTGAAAAGTTTGAGAAAGAAGCTATTGAACTTGGTTCTTCAGAAATCAAAATACGGGCATCACTTTATGCTGTCGCTTTTTATCAAAGAATGAATTATAAGAAGACTACTGGATTGAGAAACTTTAGGGGTTTAAAGATCATTCCTATGAAGAAAGTTTTGTATTCGCATATTTTTTCTTCAAACAGTTAAGTATAATAAGCCTGAATTAATTCTTAAAAATATGATACATCCTACAACAATTAGAGGCAAATCTCCAAAAGATTTTGCTCTTGAATTTTCAACTGCTCGAAAAAATGAACAAGCTGCAATTATGCATGCTTTAGCTGATGATTTACAAAGACAAGTAGATGCGGATGAAAAAGCTGGTAAACCAATTATTGCAAATGATATGTTTAATGCAATTCCTCATATTATTGAAGGAGGATTTTATATGTTTCCAGGGAAAATTAGTCGAAACTTTATGAGTAATTATCAAGCCATCGCAAAAGAAATTGGTTCGCTTCGTTATGATTCAATGGTTGATTTCTTTAAATCATATTCAACTATTACAGCTAATTATTCACTGACTAACGCAACGTATTGCGTGGGTGACGCATGGGAACATACTCCACTTAGTTGGAAAAAAGAATTTGCTCCAGAAACACTAAAGAATTATTCTAAACAAGTTTAATGTTTATACTAAAAAATTTCGACAGAGATTCACTAAAGAATTCAAAGAATTCTTGGTGCACCAAAAGCTTCGCTTTTTAGTGTTTTCTAGTTGGGTTTCTTGGAACGCCAGTGTGCG
>CAZFEG010000134.1:0-2861 GCA_964517565.1 uncultured Methanosarcinales archaeon | reverse complement strand
TTTTATTTATTCTAGTGTTGATCACAATGGTCATCATTTCATGTGACTCTAAAGAGCGAGTCCCAGTTTCTGAAGCGGGACAGAATATGAGTTCAAGCCCTTCTTCAACGGCACCTGCAGCAGCCCACAAGATCTATGTTGATGAGGCCATTCAAGGCAATACTTATACTTATCTCAAAGTGACTGAAGGCGACCTGGAATACTGGATCGCCACAGCCAAACAACCCATTGAAGCGGGTGCGACCATGTATTATGACCAGGGTCTCGAAATGAAAGACTTCACCAGTAAAGAAGTTGACAGAACCTTTGAGAGCATCTGGTTTGTTGGTCAAATGCGTGGCACATCCAGTGCGGCCTCGCAAATGAGTAAGGGCTCACCTAAAACTGCAGCAGTAGCTGATGCTGCTGTTGAAAAAATTGAAGGCGGTGTCACTGTTCAGGATTTGTATGCTGGACAAGCTGGCTTTGCTGGTAAGGCTGTCACCATTCGCGGGACGGTCACAAAATTCAATGCTGAGATCATGGGACGCAACTGGGTTCACGTTCAGGATGGTACCTCAGCGGGTGATAAGATTGATGTGACCATCACAACAGCTGCTGTTGTGAAAATGGGTGATGTGGTTGTCTTTCAGGGAGTGGTCGCTCTGAATAAAGATTTTGGAGCTGGCTACAGCTATGAATTAATTCTGGAAGAAGCCAAGCTCATCGAAAATAGATAAACATTCTGAATCAAATGATTAACAAAAAGAGGCTGTCCCAAAAGGGTGGCCTCTTTTTTTTGATGGGTATCAGGTCAAATAACAGACTTGTATATATTACTGCTAATACAATAGTTGTTTATGAACAAGTCACCTGATAATTGATTGCAATTACCCACAATCTGATGAAACCATGGATGAAAGAGTGAGTGGGGAGACAAAAAAGTGATCCCCAGAACGGGTTTTACACAAATCTGTGAAAGTCCGTGTACATCCGTGGTTAAAAATATGAAGAGGCCATCTCATGTTATGAGACAGCCTCTTTTTTTTGGTGAAAAAGCCGAGAGAAGACCTCGCCTCTTTTGTCATTCATGAGTTTTTAGCTCGTCGAGTTTAACCGGTTTACGCATTTGGGTGAAACGGCCACGACTCACCTATAATTCCTAATTCGTAAACAACTTTTCCTAATTAGATTGCAGCATGACAAAGCATACAGATAAACCAGAGACTGAGAACCCCCGGATCTTTATTATTCATGGTCCCAATCTGAACTTGTTAGGCTCTAGAGATCCAGAACAATACGGAACGCTGACCCTGGACAAACTCAACACTGCAATCCGGAAAAAAGCCCGTGATTTGGGTCTAGAGACCCGCATTATTCAGACCAATCATGAAGGACGCATCATTGATCTGTTGCATCGCCGCAGGACATGGGCTGATGGATTTATCATAAATCCCGGTGCCTTTACCCACTATTCATACGCGATCCGAGATGCCATCGATGCCATCCAACCACCGGTTGTTGAGGCTCATCTATCCAATATCTACGAGCGAGAAGATTTTAGAGCTGTTTCTGTCATTAAGGACGTTTGTGCGGCTCAGTATTATGGCAAGAAAGTGGACTCTTATCTAGAAGCCCTGGACTTTTTAGGGAGCCATTTGTCAGCCTCTGACTAGACCATATTTGTCTCCCTGGGGGCAAGCCATAGCGAGTGGACTCGGAAGGGCGATATAAATCTGTGTCCATCCCGCCACACTGCCCGGGGCGGCTTTCAAGCACAGTATGACACATTATAAAGGATTGCACATGCTCTCTACGCTAGACTTCAGCATTATTATCATCTTTCTAGTCGGTATCTCAGCCTATGGTCTCTACAACAGTCGCTTCAATAAAACCTCTGAGGACTATTTTTTAGCGGGACGAGATATGCCCTGGTGGGCCGCCATGCTCTCCATTGTGGCTACTGAAACCTCCGTTCTGACATTTATTAGTATTCCAGGTTTGGCGTATCGGGACAACTGGTTCTTTCTGCAGCTCGCCTTGGGATACATTATTGGACGTATCCTGGTCAGTATCTTTCTATTGCCCCGCTATTTCGAAGGCGGTATCACATCCATATATGAAGTCCTGGGAGAAAGATTCGGAGTAAGAATTCAAAAGACAGCCTCGGCTGTTTTTCTGGTGACTCGCATCCTGGCAGATGGGATTCGCTTTCTGGCAACTGCCGTTATTGTCCAGGTCGTGACAGGCTGGTCATTACCTGTGGCAGTGCTGGTCATTGGCGTCGTGACAGTTGTTTATACACTCATGGGGGGTATTCGTACTGTCGTGTGGGTGGATAGTTTTCAGTTTGTATTGTACATCGGAGGTGGGCTGGTGGCCATCATCTATATCCTGGCCCATAGCGAAGCGGGTCTGGGAACCATGCTTTCACAATTGAATGATCAGGGCAAACTGGATATCGCCCGCTGGGGCTGGGATCTATTCTCAGATCCTTGGCTCTTCTTTTCGGCGGTATTGGGCGGTACCCTACTCTCATTCGCATCCCATGGTGCGGATTACATGATGGTCCAGCGCGTTTTGTCAGTCCGTCATTTAAACGATGCCCGGAAAGCCATGATTGGCAGTGGCTTCTTCGTATTTATCCAGTTCGCAGTTTTTCTTTTGGCTGGATCGCTGATCTATCTTTATCTCGGGGGTGTGGAGCTGGAGAAAGATCGCGAATTCTCAACCTTTATTGTGAATGAACTTCCCGTGGGGCTCAAGGGATTGCTCCTGGCAGGTGTGCTCTCTGCCGCCATGTCCACATTGAGTTCTTCTATCAACTCCCTGGCCTCTTCCACCACGACAGACTGGCTTGGGAAACAGACCACGCTCAAGAC
>CAZFEG010000133.1:0-2867 GCA_964517565.1 uncultured Methanosarcinales archaeon | reverse complement strand
AAATAAATGATCTACTGGATGTGGTTTAGTGAATAAGAAAAAATTAACAAGCACTATAAAGATATTAGCAAAAGAAAAGGATGTTGTAAAGACTATCGAGAAATCAATAAATAGGATGAAGTTATAATAAATCTGAGTAACATATAAAATCAATGCTCCTTAAATTTGAGTGTGTAAGTGCATGGAGTAGAACTTCACCATTTGAAGCCGTTACCGAGAATTTATGGAGTACTTATGTACTTTATATGAATTCTCGGTTTTTGTATGCTCAAAAAGAGGCGAAAAAGTCACTTATTTTAGATATATTTAAAATATGTATTTCTTATTGTTTCAGGGGTTTATTATGAATCTCGGAAAATGACATCTAGACTTTTGAATGAATTGCTTTTTGAAGCTGATAGGAACGCGTTTATTTAAGATTACGACACTGGTTCTGGGGAGACTCATAATTTTTGATCGTATTATTTCATATTGAAATAGGATTGATAATATTCTGAAAATTATGCTTAAAGTAAAATATTATAGTAAATTGCATTGAACAAAAAAGTAAAATTTGTTAAGATAGTATTATAAATGCAAATAAGGTGGTTTTTGTAATGATAAATAGTAATAAGATTAAGATTATCAATTATATAAGAGAACAAGTGATAACAGATAGACAATCAGTTAGCTCATTTTTGGGAATCAATGTTTCAACCTCGAAAAGGATAGTTGACGATTTAGTCTCGGATGGAATTGTAAGATATTTAGGCGAGAATGAATCAACTGGCGGTAGGAAATCAAGAAAAATTGGTATTAATTATAAATATGGTCTGAATCTTGTAATCAAAGTTGAAGTTGATAGGCTTGTTTTTTCATTAGTAGATTTTGAACCTAAGGTATTAACGAATTTTATTTGCCAATTCCCTAACGGAGCCTCATTTGAAGATGTTGAACCAATATTGAAAGAAAATATTACAAAGATGATAGTCGAAGCTAATTCACAAAGCTCAACTTTGTTTTCTGTAGGTATAGCGATATCAGGTGTAGTTTCTAGAGGATCTAGCACTTTGATATCTTCAACTTTATTAGGATGGAAAGATATTAAATTCAAGAAACTAATAGAAGGTTGGTTTAAAATTCCAACATATGTTGAGAACGATGTTAACTGTGCCGTTATAGCTGAACAATGGTTTGGAAAAGGGAAAGGATTAAATTCCTTTGTGTTATTAACATTAGGTAAAGGAACAGGAGCAGGGATAGTTCTTGATAAATTATTATTTAAAGGAAGTTTTGGTGGAGCTGGTGAAATTGGGCATAGTATATTTCAAAAAAATGGAACACAATGTTACTGTGGACAAAAAGGTTGTTTAGAAATGTACACTAATGAATACTATTTAATGGAAACACTTGGAGTTAAAGAATTGAATGAGAAATTGTTAAGTAAATTATATAATAAAAATAAAAATGAAGTTCAAAATATACTAAATGATTTTGCTTTAAATGTTTTATCAGGAATAATTAATCTAGTAGTTGTTATTGAACCTGAGAGAATTGTCATAGGTGGAGAAATGTCGTATATCTACAGTTATGTATGTGACATTATAACCGAAAAAGTAAATGCTAACTGGATAAACAGTATCCATAAGGGTACAAAAGTTGATGTTGTTAAATCAGAATTAGGTTCAGATAGTTTTATGAAAGGGTTAGCCGTAAAATTGATGTCAAAAGTGTTTGAAAAACAATATTAAAAAAGTTTCTTGCACGTTGCAATAAAGTATGGTATTATTTTTATGTAAGCATTTTCTTTGCTGCAAAAAATAAAAAAAGGAGAAATTTAAATGAAGAAAACATTTTTAGTAATTTTAACATTAGTAGTAACTTTTGCTTTATCAGCTTGTGGTGGTAATAGTGATAAAGTAACAATAACTTTTCTAAATGGAAAAGCAGAGGCTGTAGATTGGGTGGATGCTGCAATTATCGAATTTGAAGCTGAATATCCTGATATCGAAGTTATACATGAATTTAACGCTGATGCATCTAATGCATTAAAAGTTAAAATCTCTGGTAATGATATTCCTGATATTACGACAGTATATGATACTGCATTAATGAAAGACGGATATTACTATGATTTATCGGATTTAGAAGCATGGGATAGAATTGATCCAAGTATTAAAGCTCTTTGTACAGATCCGTTAACTGATATTCAATACCGTATCGCTACTAACAGAACAATGGCTGGATTATTTTATAATAAAGCGATTTTCACAGAAGTTGGAGCAACCGAGCCTGAAACTTGGGACGAATTTGTAGCTGCATTAGAAGATGTTACAGATGCAGGATATGACGGTTTATATATGGGTGGAAAAGACACTTGGATGATCGGTCATTTAATTGAATTTTGGGCACATGGATTAATCAAACAAGAATTAGGAACTGTAGATGCAAACATTGCATTTATGATGAATCAAACAACAAAACTTAATTTTGATGCAGATAATGGCCCTATGGAAATTTTTGCTGAAAGATTTATGGAATTAAAAACTTTAGGGTTATTAAATGATGATTTCTTAACTGCTACTTATGATAATCAAATTGATGCTTTTGCTAATGGCGAAGCTGCAGTTATCTCTCAAGGTATGTGGGCATTAGGTGGAATTTTAGAAAAAGCTCCTAATTTAGCTTCTTCTATTGGATTTATGCCTTATCCAGCTATGGATCCTACGAAAGATGCAGTAATCTTATCAGCAGAAGATTCAGGATATGCAATTATGGAAGCTTCAGAAAGTAAAGAAGCTGCAATTACATTCCTTAATTTCTTATTCGAAGCTGACAGACAAAAAGAATATAGCGAATTAATTAAATCACCAAGTGCTTTTACAGAT
>CAZFEG010000132.1:0-2867 GCA_964517565.1 uncultured Methanosarcinales archaeon | reverse complement strand
GAAAAGATACAATAGAGAAACACTTGACGTCTATTACAAAGGAAAAACTATAGCAGACGTGCTGGACATGAGTGTAGAAGAAGCAGTAAAATTCTTCGATCCTATCCCTTCAATTAAACGAAAGATACAAACACTTTATGATGTTGGACTTGGCTATATCAAACTCGGACAAAGCTCAACAACACTCTCAGGAGGAGAAAGTCAAAGAATAAAACTCACAAGAGAATTAGCAAAAAGATCAACAAAAAATACCATATATATTCTTGACGAACCAACAACAGGATTACATTTCCACGACATTAACAATTTACTATCTGTTCTTAATAAACTAGTAAACACAGGAGCAACAATGCTTATTATAGAACATAACTTAGACGTTATCAAAAACGCTGACTGGATAATAGACTTAGGACCGGAAGGCGGAGATAAAGGAGGAGAACTCGTAGCAGAAGGAACTCCTGAAGATCTCGCTAAGAATAAAAGAAGTGAAACAGGAAAATTTTTGAAGAAAGTATTGTAAGCATAAAATGCCCAAATAAAAAAGCTTTTAACACATCACAAAAACTAAAGAAAAAAAGAAAAAATTATTTTGCCTAAATAAACCAGCTAGCGATTCCTGATAAAACTTTAACATAACTGCTCTTTACTTTCTTACCAAAAGTTTCACCGACAATCTTTAAATCACCAGATTTCTGTTGAGCACGAAATTCATTAAAGGGATCAGGACTATCTAAAATCTTTTGAACAGAAGCCTCACTTTTTACAAAGACTTTGAAAGTAGGTTCAGCGTGAGCACCACAATCAGCAGCAGAGACTTTTCTTTCAACTAACTCAACATAACCTAAAGAGTATTCATCATATAAAGTATAAAAGTTGAAAACTTCATTTTTATAAGGAACATAATTTGGAAGAGTTACTTCAAGAAGATTATAATCTTGAATAAAGCTTTCACAAAAAGCAACAGGCTCGTTAAAATCCTTAAAAACATTTCCTGCAGCATCAGCAAGAAGCAGAGGTGTTGCATTTGTATCATTCTCAGCCAAGACAAAAGAACTTAGGGAGAATATAAGAATAATTACTACTAGTAAATTTATAATTTTCATAAAGAAAGATGGAGATTAATACTTTATAAAACTTGCTCAAAAAACAGTTCAATGTGCACGTAAAAGAGAAAACTATATGAAATGAAGACAGCTCATAAAAAGACATGCAAGCACCATTCTCCTTAGACAAACTACCAATAAAACCAGGATGCTATCTCTTTAAAGATAAAGAAGGAAAAATAATTTATATTGGAAAAGCAAAAGAACTCAGAAAAAGAGTAAGCTCATATTTCTCAAAACAAAACCTAGACATCAAAACACAACAACTCGTTGAACAAATTAAAGATTACGACATTATTATTACACCAACTGAAGTCCAAGCACTACTTCTCGAATCAGGACTTATCAGACAACATAAACCAAAATACAATATTAATTTAAAATACGGAATACGATACGCATGGATTGTTCTCACCAAAGAAAAATATCCTCAAATTATAACAACAAGAAGTAAAGAGGTCAGAGGAGAATATTTCGGACCATTTGTAAGCGGACAACTCAGGCGAGCACTCGTTGACACATTACAAAAAAAGTTTTTTATAAGAACATGCCGTGCACTTCCAAAAAAACCATGCTTGAGATACCACATCAACCTTTGCAAAGCACCATGCGTCAAATATCAAGATGAAAAAGACTATAATGGAAATGTTGAGCTTGTCAGAGCATACTTGCAAGGAAAAAATAAAGAACTCATAAAAAAACTTGAAAAAGAAATGAAAGAACACTCAAACAAAGAAGAGTTTGAAGCAGCAAAAATTATCAAAGACCAAATTGACGCACTCAAATATTTACAAAAACGAACAATCATAGAAAATACTCGACTAGACGAACAAGACGTCATGCAATACCTTATCGAAAGAAAAGGGAAAGAAGAAATTGTAAGAATAATGATATTCTCATTTAGACGAGGAGTCTTGCACGACAAAGAAGAATATACTGTACCTCGTAGAACAGGATTCTTAGAAGAATTTATGAAACGATACTACGAAATTTCAAACCCTGCACAAGAAATAATTATTCCTGATGTTTTAGAAGATGAAACAATAAGCGAATACCTTAGTGAGATTGCAGGATTCAAAGTTACTATCACCCGACCGGTGAGAGGACTCAAAAAAGATTTACTAGATATGGTAGCACAAAACATTGTAGCAAAACAAACCGAAGCAGAACAACTCGCAAAAGAACTGCAAACAAAACTAAAAATTAATAATCCTGTGCAAACAATCGAATGTTTTGATATCTCACATCACAGCGGAACAAGCATGGTTGGATCAATGGTGCATTTCAAAAATGGAAAACCATTCAAAAGCAAATACAGAAAATTCAAAATAAAAACTGTGGATGGCGTGGACGACTTTCGAGCAATGTACGAAGTTGTGTATCGACGATATAAACAATTATTAGAAAGTAAACAAGAACTTCCAGATCTCATACTTGTTGATGGAGGAGCAATACAAGTTGAATTCGCAGGACGAGCACTCCAAGAACTAGGAATAGATATTCCATATATAGGGCTTGCAAAAAGAGAAGAAGAAATATATTTTCCAGGAAAAGAAAAACCAAAACAGTTTTCTAAAAAAAGCCTTATGATGAGAACACTCATCCAAGCAAGAGATGAAGCGCATAGATTCGCAATACAATATCACAGACTACTCAAGAAAAAGAAAACATTAGAAGATTGAGTGAAAAGAAAAATATACTTGCAAAAAGTGTTCTATCCTGTATTCACTTGACACCTAAGTATATGCTTGCAGGAGTTTCGTA
>CAZFEG010000131.1:0-2880 GCA_964517565.1 uncultured Methanosarcinales archaeon | reverse complement strand
CTAAAAAAAAAACAGAAATATCAAGAGTTTTTCCCAACATATTCCAAAAGGTTACAAATCCCGCCCGGACTACGAAATAAAGTTTTTCCCAACATATTCCAAAAGGTTAATAGCCCCGCCCGGACTTCTTTATATAAAGAAGTTATTGAACAGCTAAGCCAATACTTCACAGCCTAGTTTAATCTGAATTTTTGCTTTGATTTCAAAATACACTCATAATCTTCAAATGTACGTAAAAAATGAATAAATCATAAAAGAACGAGTAAGAACTTTATTCTTTATTTTTTTAAAGTATTTCGAGGGTACTTATACAATTCTGTTTAGTAGTATGTCCCCCCCTCAAAAATAAATTATAAAAGTTAAGAATTTAATTCATATGCTTAGCTGGTTCTATTCAAAAAGGGAGTTTAGAGAATTCAAAAGAGAAGATTTATAAAACACTACTTAGTAATAACAATAAGACTGACTTTTTGAACTTATTTTAAGTCTTTGCTTATTAAATAGGGATATTAATGAAACAAAAAATAAAAATTGCGATTGCAGGAATTGGTAACTGTGCAAGTAGCCTTATTCAAGGTATTGCACTATACAGAAAACAACAAAATATAACTGGTTTACTTAGAGAACGAATAGGCAATTATACGCCTGGAAATATCGAAATCGTTGCTGCATTTGACGTAGATGAAAGAAAAGTAGGGAAAAAATTATCAGAGGCTATTTTTGCAAAACCAAATAATACCATGATTTTTTGTGAAAAAATTCCCTTTACAAATATCGAAGTTCTACGAGGACCAACAAAAGACGGCATTGCACAACACATGAAAGAATTCCCTGAAGAAATTAGGTTCATTGAATCAAGTACAGAACCTGTCGATGTTGTTAAAATTCTTAAAGAAACAAAGCCAGATATATTTATTAATTATCTTCCTGTTGGTAGCGAAGAAGCAAGTAAGTACTATGCAGAATGTTGTTTGAAAGCAAAAGTTAATTTCATTAATGCAATTCCTGTGTTCATCTGTTCTGAAGAAACATACATCAAACGATTCGAAGAAAAAGGATTGCTCTGTGCAGGAGACGATATTATAGCTCAGATGGGCGCCACAATAACTCATAGAACCCTTATAGAACTCATGGAAAGGCGAGGAGTTAAAGTCAAACACACATATCAACTCAATACTGGTGGCAATACGGATTTTCTTAATATGCTTGAACGGAAAAGACTTAGTTCAAAAAAAATCAGTAAAACAGAATCAGTACAATCACAACTTAAAAAACCATTAGATTGGAAAGATATCCATGTTGGACCAAGCGATTTTGTAGCTTGGCAAAAAGATAATAAAGTCTGTTTTTTACGAATTGAAGGAGAACTTTTCGGTGGTGCTCCGGTAAATATTGAAGTCAGGCTTTCAGTTGAAGATAGTCCAAATAGTGCAGGAGTTATGATTGATACAATTCGTTGTATGAAAATTGCTATTGAAAAAGGAGAAAAAGAATATTTGGAAGAAATATCTGCAATTAGTTTTAAACATCCAAAAACACAATACAAAGATACAGAAGCTTCAGAAAAACTTAATACCTGGTTAGAGGAAAGAAATGCTTGAACAAAAATTTGAAGAACTAAAAGATCATCTTACTTCAAAGGGATGGAACTTATTAGAATGTTCATCGTGCAAAAATGAGTATTTCTCTAAAACAACAGAAGATAGATGCAATAACCACCAAGAATATGGTTTTCTTAATAAAAATAATAAAACTTATTCTCATTTTGGTAATTATCTTCAGGAATCTCAAATATTTTTTGAAAGCAAAAAATTCCAAACAATTCAACCAAGAAACTTAAATAATCTCATAGGGAAAACAGCATTTATTAGTGCAGGCATACAATACATAGAACCTATGATTTTTGGTAATGAAATCATTGAAGGAAAATATCAAATTCTCCAACCATGTTTTAGAACGCAATATACCAAATCAGAATCAAGAGATTCGTTACAATCATTTATAAATATTGCAACTATAATTACAAACAGTAAATTTGAAGAGTATCTTGATACTATTAATTTATGGATGAATTATTTTTCAAAAAATCAACTTTATGCAGGCGATTTCAATCTACAACCTAAAATCAAAGAGAATGACTGGGGAACAGGAAAATTTAAAAAACTAGTTCTTGATTTTAATTATAAAGGATTACAATTAGGCACAGTAAGTTTTTGTGAAAACATCCCAACAGTACACCATGGGGAAATAAATGTGATAGATGCAGGATTTGGTGCTGAAAGAATAAACTGGGCAAAAAACAAGACTGACGACATATTTAATTCTATAGAACTTGGGTTAAGTAGTACACTCATAAAAAAAGAGTTATATAATTCAATCAGACTTTTATCCTTACTTGCACTTTCAGGAATAAATCATAGAATGAAAGAACAATATCAACATGTTAAAATAATTATAGATGCATTCATCAAAAATAATCAAACAATAACAATACCAGAATCATTAAGTTCACAAGCAGATGCATTATGGATAAAGTATTCGGATCATCAGGGAAAAACATCACATACAATTATTGAAGAAGAACTAAAAAAAAGAGCAAAAAATATGCTCATACAAAAAGCAGGACTTAAAAAAATACCTAAAGGAGCGAACACAATTGAAGAACTGCTACAATTCTTAAAAACACAAAAAAAAGAATATCAATTATTTAAATAAGGAAAAAATGTACGATTTTAATAAAAATCTTTTGGTTATACGACACGCACCCACAAAACAGAATAAAAAAGGACTTTGTTTAGGGTGGATACGTACTGAGACAGAGATAGAAGAATTAGATAAGTTAAAGCAGAAAATATTTGATCAACTTAGTAGAGAGAAAAT
>CAZFEG010000130.1:0-2933 GCA_964517565.1 uncultured Methanosarcinales archaeon | reverse complement strand
TTTACACCTTAAGTTAGCCTTAAAAGTGGTCTGAATTTTCTAATCCATTATAGTTGAACCTGTAGCAAAGACGGAGAATGTGCAACTGTCTACAACGACAGTTAAAGGCGATAATATCCAGTCAGAGTCTGATTCTTCAGATAATACACCCATATCCGAAACGACACAGCAGGAATACAAACTTCTTGAAATAGATTTACCAGAATAAGTAGCTAACGCAGAAAATAGGGATTGACCAACTCAGGGATAGTAGCACTTAACTAAATCTGGAATCAGCGATGACGCAATTTGGAGGGAAAATAATAAAACTGAATATTAATAATGAAGTTTTAGATGAGCAGATTTATTATTTTTTTGGTAGGGCATTTTCAGTTGGTGTTGTTTTGGCACAAAAAAAACAACGTTTAAAATCTAAAAAGATAACAATGGAGCGGCATAGAATTTGTAGTAAATTTAGGTCTATACTATCGTTTCGGGAAAAAATAAAAAAGCAAACAAGGAGAGTAAAAATTATGAAAAAAAGTATTGAGGTTGTAGCAGTTATTATGGTTGCGGCGATTTTTACAGGATGCGCGACTATTCTCTCGGGTAAGAATAGAGCTATAAATGTTTCTGCGCAAAATGGAGAAGAAGTTAAGATCCAAGCTCAAACAAAAGATGGAGTTATTAATTTAAAAACTCCTAGTATTTTAAATGTTACGGCTGCTAATAAAGACATTATTATAACAGTGACGGATCCTTGTTATAAGAAGACTCAAACAATTGTTTCAAAAAAAATAGACGGAACATTTTGGGTTAATGTTTTATCGGGAGGAGTTTGCGGAAGTACTACTGATAGTGCAAGCGGAGCTATGTGGACATATGATCCAAATGTGATAGTTCCAACTTCTAAAAAAGCAAGGTGTAAATAGTACTTTGTTTCCCTGAAAATTATTTAAAACATGCTGAATTAATTTTCAGCATGTTTTTAACTTTGGTTATGAAACTACTCTTACTCCTTTTGCTTCTTAGTTTTACTTCTATTTCTTCTGCGACTGATTCAGATGAATTGATAAATAAGGCTATTAAGCTTAATTTATCATCTAAAAAATATTGGAAAATTCTCTTATATTACAACGGAAATAAGTCTGTCATATCTTCCGCAGATTTTTTTATTGCGAAAAATGGGCATTATAATCCTAAAAACGAATTAAAAGAAACAATTAAAGCAATATTTTCTCCGCCATATGATAACAATAGTGCAATATGCAAATTCCCCGCTAGAGTCAAATGGTTGAAAAGAGAATTGAATATTACCGATAGTGATATTCCCAAAGTAAATTGTAAAGCATTTAAGAAATACATCAAATACTTGAATCCTAAAAGTGTCTCTATTTTATTTGTAAGCCAATCGTTTATTTCTCCGGAAAGCATGTTTGGTCATTTGGCTTTAAAAATTGATAGAGATAATTCAGATGGATTATTGTCTAATGGACATGTTATATCTTATACCGCAAGTTTGGGTGAGAAAATTTTTATCATTAATTTGATGATAAAAGGAGTATTGGGTAAATTTAAAGGTTTGTTTGTCTTGTCAAGTTTTGATGAGTTTAGAGAGAACTACAACACTTTTGAAAATAGGGATATTTGGGAGTATTCACTCAAATTATCAAATGATGAATTAGAAACTTTCATGTATCATTTATGGGAGCTTAAACATATTAACGCTAATTACTATTTTTTTTCAATAAACTGCGCAAGTATAATAGAGTATATGCTCAAACCAGCCAAGCCCGACATAAAATTAAACAATAAATTTTGGACGCCACCTATAAATATAGTTGACAACTTATATAAAACAGGGCTTTTGCAGAATATAACTTTTTATTCGGCTGATACCAGAAAGTATGAAACTATAATGAGGAGATTGGATAAAAAAAAGAGAAAAGAAGTTTATAATATAGCATACAAAAACAAAGACCCGAATTTAATAATAAGAAAATATCCTGAAAAGGAAGCGGCGAATATAATTTCAGCTTCTCAAATCAAAAATACGATTAGACTTTTAAACGGAAAAATTAATAAAGAAGAGTATTTGCGTGTTTTCAAAAACTTTAATATTCCTGAAAATTTCCGGAATTATGATATTAAAATTTCACTTCCTTACAATCCCTTAAATACTCATAACTTGAATCGATTAGACATAAATCAAGGTCATAATAGTCATGGAAGCTATAGTTATGTTGGGTATAGTCCTCTTTATCATGATGTTTCTGATAATCCTATGGGGTATCCAAAAAATGTTAATTTAAGATTTTTGCACAGTAAGTTAATACATTACAATACACAAAATAGATTTGGAGTTGAAATTGATATTGTTAATTTAGCTTCTTTTAGTCCCATAAACGGTTATATAAGGAAATTTTCTTCTGAAATAAATGTAGGATTTAGAAGTTACTATAAACATGCGGCTATCGAAAAAAGAAACAATATGTTTTATCTGAATTGGGCGAAGGGAATTAGTTGGCGATTTTCTAAAAATATTAATTCATTCTGTTTGTTAAAACTGGATGGTGAAATGTCCAATCAAAGAAGAAAAGAATATTATTTAGGTAGCGGTTTTAAAAGTGGATTTCTTATGGGAAATAAGACATTTTTTTCTACAATGGCCGAATTTAATTATGATTATGGATATGAAGGCTTTTACTCTGAAAATTACTATTTCAAGATCAAACAGTCATTTTTTATTACACGAAATCTTACTCTAAAAATAAACGGAGAATACAATTTTAAGTGCGATGAATTGGATTTTAACAGTGGTTTTTCTATGTATTTTTAAAAAAAATACTTTTCAAACAAATAAAAAAATTATTTTAAAATTCTAAAACACAACAAAATCGTTCTTTTGTTGCGTTTTCCGCTATATTCTGATATAATTATACCTGTAAAGGCCG
>CAZFEG010000129.1:0-2978 GCA_964517565.1 uncultured Methanosarcinales archaeon | reverse complement strand
CATGATCTAAAATTTCAGAGTTCCAGTTACCCCAATCAATCTCTGAATCAAATGCAAGTCCTAGCGGTAATGCACTATTTTTTATTATTTTCATCTTATATTCAATGGTATTTTTTGAATTAGTTTAGTCTGCTTAATTCACTAAAACAACCAATATACATAATATATATTAAGAAGTATATAAATGTTTCTATATGTAACCACTAATTAGTGGGAAATCCCTTTATTACTTGTTCACTCACTAAAATACACCCACAAGTCCGACCACGCCAAACTAATCTCACTACGTTCCTGAGTCGCACCACATACAACCAATTGAACTACGCCGAACAGAAGTCTAGCTAAGCACATATTGTTCTTAGAAGTAAAAAATCTCCCTTGGCAGACTGACTCCATCTAAAACGTCCTAGTTAAAAACAAGGTGTAATTATCTCAAAATAACCTCTACATTATAAAATTACAGTGTAGAGGGAAACATTTATATACTTAACACAACACACAACAATACATGGCATTCATCCATAAGAAAAAAATTGGCAAGACAACATACTATACCTTGAGAATTTCAGTCAGAGAAGGAAGCAGAGTTATCGCCAAAGATTTAGCCAATCTTGGAACGGATTTATCAAAAATAAAAATAGATGTTCTAGAAAAACAATTTAGTAAAGAAATAAGAAAATCACATAAAACTATAAAAAAATTTCTTGATTCAAACTACTATATAGAACAAACAAAAAAAACAAAAAAAAAAAAAGAAGAATTTTTAAATAAAGAACAACTATACGAAATTGAAGCAACAAAGACACATTATCAAAAAAAATTCTTAAAACTTGACAAAAAAACACAACGAGAAATATATGAATATTTTCTTATTCGTTTTGCTGTAAACTCCACAGCAATAGAAGGAAACACAATAACATTAAAAGAAGCAACACAACTATTTCTCAACGAAAAAACACCTAAAAATAAAACAATAAGAGAAATATTTGACTTAACAAACACAAAAAAAGTATTTTATGAATTACTAAAAAATAAACAAAAACTCTCAACTGAACTAATTGTAGAAATTCATGACACATTATTAGATAATATTGACGAACGAAAAGGCCTACGGAATCATGATATACATATATTCGGACAACCATTCAAACCAACACCCGCAAGATATGTTAAAGAAGATTTAGAACTACTAATAAACTGGTATAAAGAAAACAAGAAAAAAATACAACCAATCATTCTAGCAACAACGTTCCATCATAAATTTGAACAAATACATCCATTCTCAGACGGAAATGGAAGAACAGGAAGAATGATAGCAAACCACATACTAATACAAGAAAAATACCCTCCAATAATAATTGATAAAAGAGATAGAATAGAATATTTAGAAGTAATGAATAAAGCAGACAAAGCAACAAAGAAGAACTTAACAGATATAAACGAAAAATATAAACCTCTTCTAAAATTTATTGTAGAACAACTAAAAAAATCATACTGGGATATATTCTTATTTTAAAATAACTTTGAAGAAACAGTACGGAAAAAAGCCCCCCGCATTCCATAGAAAGGGTAAGTCCCCCAATTAACTATTTCTTTGACAACTTAAGTAAATCTCTCAAACTTCCGGCAAGTTCGTAATCCTCATTAGCAACTTCCTGATTCAATTGAGTTTTTAGATATACAGGATCAACAGATTCTTCGGATGACAACTCATCAAGCGTATCAATTTTGATTGAATAATCATGTGCATCCCCCAAACAAACAATCAAAGAATAATCTCCCCTTGGCACATGTTCACTCGCTAACACTCATTCGCAGGTTTGACTAGGTCAAACCACTTGAACCACTCGAACAGAGGTCTAGCTAATAACATATTGTTCTTAGAAAAAAGAAATCTCCCCCTGGCAGAGTAATACCTAAGGTGACGTCCCGTCAATAAAGCATTTAGAAAGAAATCAAACATTATGACGAAAAACAACATCAGCTCCCAATATCTCTTTAGCTAAAACATATTTCTTCTCACAAGAATACTGTCTATTAACAGCTTTTTTGGCATCATCAAGAGTAAAAGAACTAACTTTAGCATGATTCTTTTCAAAAACTGCACCAACCTGCTCATTAGTTGGAGCAACAACAACATTCAACTCATCAAGCAAATTCAAATAATCTCGTTCAACTAGCAAACAGGAAGAAATCAATTTATCCTTAGGAACAACACCAATCCAAGAAAATAACAATTCTTTTGTATAAGGAGAAATAATATTTGAATAAGAATTATAATTCTCAGAGCCAGACAAAGGATCATTTAACAAACTCAAAAGCACCATGCGATTAAACCCTTTAGAATCATATAATGAGGGAAACTGCACATGCAAGGAATGGCGAACCAATTTAGATAGCTCAGTTAAATCATTAGTTAAACCATATTTATCAAAAGAAGAAACGATAGAAGATAGATTGCCAGAACGTAAAGCAAACTCGACATGATTAATATTAAATAACTCAAAACCCATATCAAGAAAAGAATCCCTATAAGATTGAATATCAACTCCAATCCCACTAGTTAAACCAACGACTTTATTCATAAAGAAGCAAAATGCAACTTCAATTATAAAGATTTCCAGGGAAAAAAATCTCCCCCCTGGCAGACTTGAACCACCGACCTCTCCGTTTATGCTGATTGCGGGTCATTCGTACCACATTAATGCAGTGGTTATCGTCTCGCAACACCTACAGCGGAGCGCTCTACCAGCTGAGCTAAGGGGGGAAAATAATAAACATTTCACCTATACCTTCTAGAACTAATTTCGCATTTATAAAGCTTTATTTTTTATATTTCATTTGGATTGTTTGGAAACCGAAACATTTTCGAAATTGTTTAGAGAAGATATATGAAGGTAATAGATACCTAGAAGAATGAAAGGGCTCTGTCCAGAATGCTTGCTCTCCAGAGCAAGTAAAGCAAAACTTTAGTTTCT
>CAZFEG010000128.1:0-3017 GCA_964517565.1 uncultured Methanosarcinales archaeon | reverse complement strand
TAAGAGACAGGATATCTTCAGCCTAGACCAAGAAGTTACTTGACGTAAACCACTTAAGTCCTGCGCAGTTGACCAGGCTTTGCTACCCCCGCATATTGTTTGTGGTGATGCCACTTGCTTTTTAAATGTATCTTAGATGCGCTTTGATTTTAGTTTCTAAATTTGCTTTGATGGTGTTTTGTAGTTTTGGCTTTTTAATCTTCCATTTCTACGTCTGCCATCATTTGTTGTACTCGTGCACTTATTGGGACGTTTGTTTTCTTTACTTCTTCTCCCTTCATAATTGTTTGTACTAGTGCTCCGTAGTCTTTTGCTCCTCGAGAATTTTTATCGTATGTGAATATGCTTTTTCCACTTGCAGGTGCTTCTGCGAGTTTTGCGTTTATTCGAATTGGTTCTGTTACGAGTTTGCCATGATCTTCTTGTAATTTGCTCAACATTTGTCTGTTTGTTCTATTTCTTTTATCATGTAGTGTTGGAACAATATGGCTTATTTGAAGTGTGTGTTTAAAGTGTTCGTTGATTTCTTTTATTGCTTCTTCCATATATGTGAGTCCTGTTAGTGACAGGTATGTTGTTGATACTGGTATTATTGCTTCATTTGCGAAGAGCATAATGTTCTGATTGAGTAGTCCTAGTGATGGTGCACAATCAAAAATAAGATAATCATAGTTTCTTATGCTTGAGAATCTTTCTTTAACGACATGCTCTGGATTTTTTTGTTTTGCCAGTTCTGTGTTGAGTTTTGTTAGTGTTTCTGTACTTGGTAATACATCTAGGTTTGTTCCTAATGTTGTTATGCAATCTAAGTGCGAACATTTTCCTGTTATGAAGTGGTAGAGGTCAAAGCGACAGTTCATTTGAAGAGAATGGGTGACGTTTCCTTGAGGGTCTGTGTCAACGAGAAGTACTGTTTTTCCTTCTTTTGCTAATCCTGCTGCTATACTTACGGCGGTGGTTGTTTTTCCAACGCCTCCTTTTTGATTTATAATACAAATACTTCTCATTACTTTATTCACCTTTCACAACTGTGCATGGGATAAGTGTATACTAATATATAAATCTTTATTTAATTTAGTTCGCTACAGGAGTATCATATATTTCTATTTGTGGACTAAATTGTGAAAGACAAACAGATATTTGTCTTGAACTATTTTTATTTAGAAGGTACAAAAATAAATGAGTTTATTTTCTTTAAAATACTTTTAATTAAGAAGATCTAGTGTTGAATCTGTTACTTCTGTATAAAAACTTCCTGAGATGTTATGTTGTATATTCCCGCCTGATCGTTGAAAGGTGAGTACTACATCAAATCGTTCTTTATCTCCTTGATAACTGGGTCTTAGATTATCTAATTGTATACGTCCTACTTCTCCGTTTTGAATTATGACTTTGCCGCCACCCGATTCTGCACCGTACCATGCAATATCTCCTGCATCGTCTGCACTGCCAATAATTTCTATATCTTCTTCAAAACTATTTTTAAATCTGAGAATAATTACTCCGCCGTCATCAACATATTGGTCCATACAAACGAGTTGTTCTCCAAATTCACATGATTCAGGAACGTATTTGTTTGGATTAATTAATCCGAAGTATGCAAGAAGACTAATTGCTGCTATGATAACAAGAAACGCCCAACCATATGTAACTAAGTATTCCAGTGCGGCTTGTGCTCTAGTTTGTTTCATAGAAAAGACCTCTTTTTACAGTTATTCTAGTTTGCTGCACTTATAAATGTATCTGTGTCTTGGAACTAATTTAAACTATTTGATTGTTCAAATATTTTTTAATCTGAATTACTCTTTCTTCTCTTCCTTTGGAGCTAAATTCATAGCAACACTCATGTCTTCACGAATATCAACACTTTCCATTTCTTCAAATGCTTCGAAGTTTATTTCTTTTGCGCTAATAGTCATTTGTATATCTTTTATGACTGCTACAATTTTTTCTTTTTCTTCTTCGCTGCATTTAATTCGTAGTTCTATGACTTCGTGTTTTTGACTTACTTGATTGTCTGATTTGAATTTTCGTACGCTACTAATGAGTTCTCTTGCGAGTTCTCCGCTTTTTTCTGCGTCTTTATTTTCAAGTGTCTTATCAAATTCTGGCCATGAAGTTTTGTGTAGTGAATTATATGTGTCATTTCCTTCTTGTCCGCTCCATTCTTTTCGCCATGAATATATTTCTTCTGTGATGAATGGTAGGAATGGTGCATACATTTGTAGGATTCTCTTGAGTATATATTCAAGAGTCATTTGTCCTGATAGTCTTTGCGCATCTCCATAGATTTCTGGTTTGTATAATCTATTTTTTACAATTTCTAAATAATGGTCGCAGAATTTTTGCCAGAAAAATTTATCAACGTTAGCTATTACTTTCCAAAAAGAGAATATTTCGAAGTTTTCTGTCGCTGTTTGTATGACTTGGTTGAATTCTGAGATTAATCCTTTGTCAATTGTTGTGAGTTTTTCTACATCGAATGTTTCTTTGTAGTCTTCAAGGTGCATGAAAACAAATTTACTTGCATTAAATATTTTCGTTATGGTTTTCTTACCTGTAAGTACATCTTTTTCTGGGAATGGTAAATCTTCACCTAGTTTACTCCATCCTGCCATGTAACGTAGTGCGTCTGCTGAGTATTTTTCAATCATGATTTGTGGTTTTATCACATTACCTTTACTTTTAGACATCTTTTTCCCTTTAGGGTCTAACATCCATCCATTAATAAAACAGTTGTCCCATGGTTTCATCTTGTAATGTAATTGACTTTTTACAACTGTGTTAAATAACCAAAATGAAATGATATCATGTCCTTGTGGTCGAAGATTCATTGGTTTGTTTATGAGTTTCTCATATACTGGTTCTCCTTTGAAAAGTTCTTTTACAATTGTTGGTGTGAGTGAACTTGTTGCCCAGGTATTAAGTATGTCTGTTTCTGCTATGAATTCTTTACATTCGCATTTTGGACATGCATCAATGTGTGGTTTGGTAATTGTTGGATCTAGTGGTAAATC
>CAZFEG010000127.1:0-3035 GCA_964517565.1 uncultured Methanosarcinales archaeon | reverse complement strand
CCTTTTGTTTTGAACATTATATCATGTCATCGCTCGCTTTCGCTTGCTGATTCCACGAAATTATATTCATTGTATCATCCTTTATTTTGAAATAATTTCCTGTCACCGCGTCACGTTCGTTAGCTGGTTCCACGAATTTTCATGATTTGTTTAATTATTATATAGAATTTATAGAATACTTATTTAAGAAGTTTTCGTTTACTTGGGCTTGTTGCAAAACGAAGACAAATGTATATTGGAGCACAGCCATATTATTTTTTACAAGGTAAAAAATTGGCCTCCCTCGGCGCCAATATACACATTTGAGTATTTTGCAACAAGCCCGTTTACTTGGCTTTTCTGTATTTTGGTACATTAAGAAAACTAAACTTTCCTCTGTTTAATTCTTCTCCTCTTGTTTCAGAATTTTTTATTACAGATGGAATGTTATAATTGTATCCTACTTTTGCGAGTTCTGTGCAAAGGTAACTTTGTATTTTTTTTGCTTCATTCTTATTGTCTTTGTTTCTTCCAGGAACAAAAAGTATAGTATCGATAGTAGAACTTTTTGGAAGGTGGTGTAAACCTCTTTCATCAGGCGTATGAACTCCTTTAGTCCAATGCAAGTTTTCGTGTATGACAACTTTTGCTAGAATTCTTTGTTTATTAGAATATATTGCAAGCCAATTTGGCGTTTCATAATTTTGTAAACGTTTAGATGCTGGATTTGCAAAACTTAAAGCTTTTGTTTGCTTATCGCTCTTGTCAAGATCGTTTATAATTTTTATAATTTTGTATGGCTGACTAATCATTTCACTTTTAAAATTCTTTTGTGTGGCAATTGTAGTGAAGTAAGCGTCCATAATCCTAAAAACTGCATCTTTGAAAGACCAAATACTTTTTGGATGAGACTTAATAATTGGAAAACGAATATTTCTACTACCATTACCGCTTTCTTTGTTACCAGAATAAGCTATTTCTTCTTCTATCCAACTAAGGTATAATTCTTCTTTAGTCGGTCGGAATTTCATTTGTAAGTGGTGAAAGTGATTGTTGGATTAAAAGTCTTTCCTTTTAAAAGGGTTTCTAGGGGTTGTATTTATAAAGCTTCTTTGCTTTGTACTTTTTATGCAAATTAAGAAGATCGCAGTAACAAAAGCTATGCGTATTTATCCTGTCGAAGATCTTAATAGATCAATTCATCTAGCAGAAGGTGCTATCGATCGTCAAATTCTTATAGATCATAACCATGATGGACTCATTGCTACAACAACTGGAGAAGAACTTCTTTTTTGTGACGCAACATTCAAAGATAATATAGATAGAATGAAGCGAAAAGCAGCAATTATTATTCCTAAAGACATAGGTTTTCTTATAGCTGATGTTGGTTTGACAAAAGATTCAATAGTCTTAGAAGCGGGTTCAGGTAGTGGAAGTGCAACCTGTCAATTAGCAGCAGTTTGTAAAAAGGTATATAGTTATGATATTCATCCAGATCATGTAAAAGTAACACGAGAAAACTGTGTACGAATGGATTTCGATAACGTTATTTGTGAAGAACAAGATATAACAACACTTGAACCAATTGAACAAGTAGATTTTGTCCTTATAGATATGCCTGATCCAGTCCTTGCAATACCAACAATTCATAAAGCACTTAAACAAGGAGGCTTTGTAGCATTCTATACACCACACATTAACCAAGCGCAAGCTGTTGTTGCTGCTCTTGGTGATGATTTTAAATTTTTAACAACCCTGGAACTTATACAAAGACGTTGGGAAGTTAATGACAAACAACTCAGACCAAAACATGCAATGTTAGGTCATACTGCTTTCCTCACTATTGCACGAATCTTTCGGAGGTGATTTGATATGCAAGCATATATTTTAGTAAATACTGAAAAAAGTTTAGAACAAGACATGTATGACAAAATACAAGATTTAGAAGAAGTAAGTATTGCAAACATCATTTTTGGAGAATGGGATATTATTGTTAAAGTGAATATCGAAAACTCTGAAGCATTAGGAACTTTAATTTTGGATAAAATCAGATCCATTAAAGGAGTTACCTTAACAAGCACACTTATTGTTGCTAAATAATTTTTATTTTTTTATCTCTTTTTGTGTTTTTACGAGCTCAAGGATTCTTTTAAAGACATTGAAATATTGGTTTTAGATCAAGAACTAAAAGAAAACTGTTCTTACATCTTGGATTGATTTTCTATTTTTCAACTTCTTTCTATAAAGAAACCTCGCCGGAGCCTCCATACCTTTTAGTTACGTGCTACGAGAAACTTTTTCCTTCAAGGTTTTTTAGCGTATTTCTTGTATTGTTTCAAATATCGTTTCACTATGTGCATGAGAAATATTCTTTCTTCTTCCTTTGTTTGGCTTCTTTCTAGTGCGTTGTAGTAGCTGTTTTTTCCTGTGTATTCTATGTCGAGCATTGGAAAGTTGTTTTTATTTAGTATGAAGTTCATTAGTAATCTCGATATTCTTCCGTTTCCGTCTGTGAATGGGTGTATGGTGACGAATTTCAAGTGAACTAGAGCGGCTAATTCCACTGGATGTGTTTTTTTTTTGTTATTATTGTACCATTGTATGAATTTTCTTAGCAAATAGTCTACTTCGTTTGCTTGTGGTGGTTCGAATTTTGATCCTGCTATTGCTACTGGGTGTTCTCTTATTTTTCCTGCTATTTCATCATCTATTCCGAAAAAGAGTTCTTCGTGCCATTTTTTTATTAAGTTAAGACTTAAGTCATTTTTGTGTAAAAGACCTTTCTCTTTTGACACACCAGTAGCTTTGCTACTCTGTGTTTCTTTGAGCATTTCTTCGAATACTTTTTTGTGGCTTTCTATTTCTTTTATGTCTTTAATCGGTTTGTTTGGTGCTCTTCCTTCTTGCAGCAAGCGTGTCGTTTCTTTTAGGGTGATTGTGCTTCCTTCTATTCTATTTGAGTTATATGTAAATTTTATTAAGAATTGTTCTGCATATTTTCTCTTTGCAGTGGTTGGTAATTTGGAGAATTCTTTGTTGAAGTTCTTTTTTATGTT
>CAZFEG010000126.1:0-3069 GCA_964517565.1 uncultured Methanosarcinales archaeon | reverse complement strand
GGGATGCTTAAGATAATTGATCCACAATTTATGCAATTTATCAATTGAATTTTTAGTTACGATTATTTTTTTCATTTTAGTTAGTTTACCACATTTAAATTATTTCATTTATAAAACTAATCTTTGAGATCAAAAAGAGCATAATAAGATAAAAAACACCTGAAATGAAAATAATCCAAAATAAGTGTAAAAACAATATTTGCGAGAGCATAAAACCCATCATCAACGAGGCCAATAAAGAGCAAACAAAGCGTATTTTAAAGTTAAAAAACTCTTTTCTAATATAAAAATACATTAGAATAAACATCAATAAATAAGTAAATAATGTTGCAAATGCAGCTCCATAAAGCGAGAACTTAGGAATTAGAATAAAATTAAGCAAAATATTCAAAAAAGCACCGATTCCAGCAATCCATGCAAAAACTTTTTGTTTATCAGCAGAAGATATCAAATACCCCATAATAGTCGTTAAATAAATGAATAATAACGCGATAATTAGTATTTTGAAAGCAATAAAACTCTCAAAGGAATTAAAATTATAAATGAATTCTAGAACTCTTTCTCCTACAAAAAAAACACCAACGATAACAGGCAATACGATAATTAAAGAATAAGAAATAATTTTTTCAAAAAGTAATTTTGCTGAGTTTTTGTCACTAACAAATAGCTTTGAAAGTGTTGGAAAACCAAAAACTAGCAACAAAGAAGGGACCATGCTCAACATATCAATTAATTTATAACTTGACGAATAAAGACCCACAAGCGCATAAGATTTCATAAAACCAAGCATCACCGTATCAATTCTAATAAAAATTAAAGAAAAACCACCAATTAACAGGAAAGGAAAAGCAGACTTAACTAACTTGAATAATAAAGACTGATTTAAATCAAATCTAAATTGGAAATATTTCTTACCATAAAACCAAAATAAAAAGCATTTAATTAAATTTGAAAAGAATAAAACTAACATAAATAAAACTAAACTTTGATAGATAATAAGAACAAAAATAGCTCCCGTCAGGGACAAAACTCGCTCTAAAATATAAATAATAGACATAATCATACCATCAGATTTAACTTGTAAAACCGAAAGACCGATTTGCATGAACAAATTAAAAAAATACATTAAACCAACAATCAAAAGTAAGATGAATACATCTCCAGAACTTACGAAAAATATAAAAATAAAATACGCAACAAACACTAAAATCGATAAAATTAACTTTAAAGAAAAAATATTAGAAATATAGCTATCCGCATTTGAAAAATCTTTAGACAAATCCTTCACCATTAAAGAATTTAAACCTAAATCTGCAAAAATAAAAAATAAACCCGCAAAACCAAAAATAAAACTATATTGGCCCAAACCTTCAGCACCAAGATACCTACTAATCAAAACAATTATAATATAAGAAATTAAAGTTTCGACAATCCTGGAAATACCAACTAAACCAGTATTTTTAATATAATCAAACCCTAGGCCTTTTGTTGGAATTCCTAACTTCTCCATCCAAGAAAATATGTGCTTATTCATTAGAAGAAAACACCTGTATTATTTTATTGATGTTCAATCCAGGATAAATGAAAATATTAATGATTATTTTTGCAACTGCTACAGAAAATAAGTTTTTGATAGCAATAGAGCTACCAACACCAATAATTGCAAAATTTAGTTTTTTAGACATAAAACCACCTTGTTTCTAAAGGAAAAAACCAGAAAGGAGTTTAAAAACCTTTTGAAAGGAAAATCTTATTGTTGAGACGCGTAATTACATTACATTTTGGTATGTTTATAAATGCCCATTGATTTCTTTGTTTTGTGGTATTATAGCTTGTTTGAACGCGAAAAAAGAAAATGAATTATTAACAAGTTTTTTAAATAAACTAAAAAAATAATGTAAATATAAAACAAATACTGATTATTAGAAATTTTACAGAAGAAGAAAGATAAAAAAGAGGAAAAACAATGCATGAAAAAAAAGTACCAATTATAGTTGTAGTTTCTGGATATTTCACATTACTTCACGTCGGACATTTACGATTATTCGAGGAAGCAAAACGTTTAGGTGATAAATTAATAGTTATAGTGAATAATGATGAGCAACTTAAACGAAAAAAAGGTAGCGTTCTCGTTACAGAAGAAAATAGAGCAGAATTAATTAAAGGATTTAGATGCGTTGATGAAGTAGTTATTGCTATTGATAAAAATAAAACAGTTTGCAAAACATTAAAGATGATAAAACCGACAATATTCGCTAATGGTGGTGATAGAGTTACTAATAATGTTCCAGAAGTTGAAGTTTGTAATGATTTAGGAATTGAATTAGTGTGGAATGTAGGTCATGGTGGAAAAGTCGATTCTAGCACGAGATTGCTAAATGAAATGAAAAAATGAAAGCAATAATAATTCTTGGTGGAGGGCTTACAGACAATTTTGAGCTTAATGAACATACTCGTCAACGATTCGAAACAGCAATTCCTCTTCTTGAAAAATATGAACATATTATTTGTTCTTCAGATAAATCATACAGAAAACTTAAAGAAATCAGACATACTAGCGAAGCAAGAGTTGGAAGAACATACCTCATTGAGAAAGGAATTGAACCTCAAAAAATCTATTTAGAAGAGAAATCAAGAGATACAATATCTAATGCATATTACTGCAGAAAAGACATAATAGACCCGAAAAATATAAAAAATATAAGTATAGTAACATCTCAATTCCACATGCCAAAAACAAAATTTGTTTTCAAACTCGTGTTTCCAGAACCAGAATTCTTGTTAGAATTTATAGAAAGTCCTAACGGAGATGTAAATCAAGATCAACTAAATAATAGAATTATTAGTGAAAAAATAATTTTAAACTTTTATGAACAAACCTTGCTTGAAACATATAACATTAAAAAAGGAGACTTGGAAAGCATAGGAAGATACATTAAAAAACACAATCCCTCATTTGTTGGGAAAAATGATGAAGCACATGAAGAACTCACCAAAGAAATACAAAAACAAACCTCTAAAGAAAACCCTCTTTATTAAAACTCATTCTAAAAAAGTATGCACTGGACA
>CAZFEG010000125.1:0-3075 GCA_964517565.1 uncultured Methanosarcinales archaeon | reverse complement strand
ACTACAAGTCTTTGTGCACGAAGAAAGACTATGTCTTTCTTGTACCAAAAACGCAAAGCGTTTTTTTGTACCAAAAATTTCGACCTAAAGGTTGGGGTATTCAACCCCAGAGAAAAAATCTCTGTCGAAATTTTTTAGTATAAAAATTTATCCAACAAACTATAGCTATATAAACAAGAACTATATAAACTAATAACAGTATCAATAAATATATACAGGTGATTAAATATGGCAGCAAAACCAAAAGCAGCACAAAAAGTAAAAATTGATTATAATATTGAAAAACAAGTCTATGACGATTTCGTTAGATTAGTAAGCAAGAAAGGATTCGTTCCTGCAGTTATTGTCGAAAGATTAATGAAAAAATATATTGAGAGTAACGGTCAAATATAATTTTTATTTTTATTTTTTCAATAAAAATAGTTTACCAGCCGCCCTTAAAAGTGCAGCTGCCTTTTTTCTCAATAACATTCCCATCCAAATAAATTCTGAATGAAGATACTAATTCTTGGCAATCGCGGCAACGAGAAAATTGGTTTCCAATAATTACTTGACAGTCCCTATCAGAGAGTTTTAGGAGTTTCACGTTTGAATCTACGCGTTTAGAGAAGAAACCGAATGTTTTCTCAATAAAACTTGCTTCTAAGTGATTAGAAGCAGTTATTGAAATCGTGCAATGCTTTGGTGATGACGTTTTTGTTGCGTCTTTAACAATTTTAACGCAACGAGTATCTTTCATTCTTCGCACATCTTCTTCTTTTTGTTTATTTACTGCGCCACTTAGTTTTAGACTTCCGTCTGCATTGAATTCCATGTATAAAAAAGAGAGTTGCTTGTTTAAATATGTACCGCAACAATATCAGATTTTATATCAGAATTAAAAAAAAAGAAAAAGAAAACTATCCTTTAATAACGCCCATTGGTTTAACTTGCCAATCTTGCCATGGCGTGCGTAGTGCGCTTACAGCAGCACAAAAAAATAGAAAAAGAAAATTACCCTTTAATAACGCCCATTGGTTTTACTTTAACAACAATGTTTCCTATTTTTGCTTCATGACTCACGTTTACTACTTCGTCAACGTCTTTGTAAACTCCTGGTGCTTCGTCCCCTACTCCTCGTATGGATCTTGCAACAAGTGTAATGTTCTCTTTTGCCAAATCTTTTTGCACAGTTTCTCCATCATAGATTTTTTTTGCAGCATATCGACTCATAAGTCTTCCCGCACCGTGCGCTGTACTTCCGAAAGAAACTTCCATTCCTTCTTTCGTTCCTACAAGTACGTATGACGATGTTCCCATACTTCCCGGAATAATAACTGGTTGACCTGTTTTTTGATAGACAGTTGGTAAATCTTCGTGACCCGGACCAAACGCTCTTGTTGCACCTTTTCTATGAAGCATTACTTCTTCTTCTTTACCATCAATCATGTGCTTTTCTTTTTTTGCAATATTGTGTGCAACATCATAGACTGCATGAAAAGTAACGTCAGGAAATAAAGTTCTAAATACACCTTTTGCTTTATGTGCGATAGTATGCCTATTTGCCCATGCGAAGTTTGCTGCACAGCACATTGCACCGTAGTATTCTTTTGCAAGTCTACTTTGTATTGGTGCGTAGACTAAATCTTTTTCAGGGAGTGCCGCAATGACTTCAGGATATTCATCTTCCATTTTCCTGAGATAGTCAGAAGCTACTTGGTGTCCTAATCCTCTTGATCCACAGTGTATCATAAAGACTACTTGATTTTTTTTTGTGATTCCGAAAGTTTCTGCTGTTTCTTTATCAAATATTTCTTCAACGTATTGTATTTCTAGAAAATGATTTCCTGCGCCTAAGGTTCCAAGTTGTTTTCTTCCTCTTGCTTTTGCTCGTGGTGATACAAAGTCAGGGTTTGCTCCTTCAATGCAACCTCCACCTTCACAATTGTCAACATCGTCTTGTGTTCCAATTCCTTTTTTGAGTAAAGCGCGCGAACCTTCTAAGAATATTTCATTAAGTTCTTCATCTGTGAGACGTTCTTTACTTTCATAGCCTTTTCCTGCAGGTATTTCTTTAAAGAGTGCTTCAAGAAGTTCAGGAATTTTCGGTAAGACTTCATCTTTGGTAAGATTCGTTGTTAAAAGCCGTACTCCGCAATTAATATCAAATCCAACTCCTCCTGGACTAATTATTCCTGTTTCACTATCAAAGGCAGCTACACCACCTATACTGAATCCATAACCTTGGTGTGCGTCAGGCATCATAAGTGATCGCCCCTTTATTCCTGGAAGACTTGCGACATTTATTCCTTGTTGTAAACATCTGTCATCAAGCATTTTTTCCATAAGTGATTCTGATGCAAAAATAGTGAGTGGCACATTCATAGTTCCTGATTTTTTTATTTCATAAGAATAGTTATTTATTTTTGTTGGTTTTTCCATATTTTCACCCATTAAATATCAACCACTGCTGTAAGTTCTACACCATTGGTTGTTTCTTTGATTTCCATTTCGCTATAAGTCATATTTTTTATTTCTGTTACAAGTTCGTAATCGTATTGCTTGTCACCAGTAAGTCTTGCTTCTAATACAAATTCCTCACCATCTTTCTTAATAGTAAGAGAATCCACATATTGCAAGAGCAATCCTTCGTCATCAAAATAAAATACTAATTCATTGAGAAAGTCATAAAGTAAAGAAGTAAGTTTTTTCGTCCGTAGACTAATATCTCTTGTTTCCTTTTTCTCAACAAGAGTTTTCCCGAGTATAATCTCATAAAATGCGCTCAGAGATGTTGCGAAAGCATCATCCATGTCTTTTGCTTCTACTTTGAATTTTTCATCCGCCGTATGCGGTAAAAATGTATATGTTCCCATTCTAAATCATAAAGTCTCACTATTTTAAAATGTTTCGTGCTGTTGAGTGATTTCACGAAACGCACTACGGACGCCTACGCCAAGACTGGCGTAGAAATCTATATGTTCCCATTCTAAACTCTCGAAAGAAGCCAGTATTTAAAAGAATTACTATCACAACCAATTTGTTCTATCCTGTATTCACTTGACACCTAAGTATATGCTTGCAGGAGTTTCGTAA
>CAZFEG010000124.1:0-3076 GCA_964517565.1 uncultured Methanosarcinales archaeon | reverse complement strand
TCATTGTTTTTATTTGTATAAGAAATGTAAATATGAAAAATAATTCATGTTTTATGAAGTTTGTGTTGTTATAGCCTTGTTTTGCTTATATTCGCACATTTACTTAAATACTCTTCAATCTCTCTTTGAACTGTCTTTACTCTAGAATTCGATTTTGATTTTGCCTTGTAAGATTTTTGCTTGGCAACAGAGTCTTTTATTTTCTGCAAATCCGAACGCTTTTTCTCGTTCATTTGCTTCGTTAAGGTTTTCTGCTCCTTCAATAACTTCAACAGCGCAGACTCCGCAGAATCCTTCATTGCATCCTATTGATACTCCTAAGGTTTCGCATGCGTCTTTAATGTGTTCGCCGTCTTTTACTTCAACTTTTTCTTTTTGATAGTTCACTTCTGCCATTTTTTTTACCTATGTGTTTGTAGTCAACGTGCATCCTGTTGCTTGTGCAAGTTTTGATATTGGATGTATTCCTGATGTTATTTCTCCATCAATGACCCATGAAGGATATCCTCGAATACCTGCATTTAAACAGGCTTGTTTATTTTCTTCACAGTCTACATAATCAATAAATTCAAATGCGCTTCCAAATATTGCTTTTTGATCTTTACAATGAGGACACCATTCCGTTCCGTACATTGTTGCACCTTGTTCTGTAAGGCATTGTGCAAATGCGTTAAGTTCTGGTTTCTCTTGTATTGTTGGTGCGCTTGTGCATGCTGCAAGAATAACGCTGAGCGTTAAAAGACCAATTAATAGTATTTGTTTATGTTTCATCCTAGAATCCTCTTGTATATATGATTTCACTCTTTGTTTTTAAGATTTGTGGAAGAATAGCTTGTGACATAAATAAATTATACGAATATTCGCAGGCTATTTTGTGAAAGACAAGGTTAGTATACACTATTTTTATTTTGAACTAGAACTTACTATTTGTTCACAAGAGTTTCCAATTTCAAAGTGGCAGGAGATGGATCAAATTCAAATAAATCTATTTGTCCTTCACTTAGTCCTGTTCGTGTGGCTTCATTGACACCATCTTTGAATATCTTATCAGTTTCTACTCCTATTAAACTATGGATGAGGTTGTATACTTTTTTTTCGAACCGTTTTTGGTATATGTTCCAGTCAGGATTTAGTTCATTTGTATTCATAATGTATACTGTTCTTTTTTCACCACGAATTTCTTCTTCAATACAAAATCTCTCTGTGACTGCATCTCTTTTACTTGTTTTTTCTGTAAAATTCTTAAAATATATTTTTTCTCCCTCTTCAAAAGCTGAAAACCTTTCACTCGAATTGCTGTATTCTACGAGTTCTTTGAGGGGTATTTTTTGTGTATACAAATTTATGATTGCTTTATGTATGCCTATTATTGCTTCGCGGTAATTTCCTGAAAAAACATTTTCTAAAAAATGTTTATATGTATTCATTTCAAATATGGTTAGATAGTTGATTGGTTTATTCACTATTTTGGTTCCGTGATATGTTCCGTGAACATTATAAAAAAGTTTTTGATCCCCTTCTGATTGAGGTTTAAATGTTTCAACAACTAATGCTTGATCAACAGTATGTAATATTAATCTTCTATCTTTATCCGTTAGTTTTTCAATATCTCCTGTCAGATAGAGGTAGGGTCCTTCTTGATGAATTATTTTTAGGTTTTTCTCATTTGTATATTTGTATATAGTTTTCATCACATCATTCAGTTTATTCTCCACTTCTTTAGGTTCTGTTTCGTGCTCTATTCTAAAACGATATGTGTAGTTGTCAACGCGCTTTCTTTCATTTAATAGCATTGCGAGGTCGTTGTCACAAAAATTATATTTTGTCCCGAATTCATCTAGTTCGTTAGATATGTTGTCTTCTAGGTCTTTACCTTTTACTTGTGCGATATAAAATTTGCTTTTCACTTCCCAAGTTTCTCTTTCAAGAAACTTCATTTGACTTTTATATACTGATTCAAAAACTTCTAGACTTGATTTATGCTCATGTAATATCTGAGACACAACTTTTTCTTTTTTCTTTATATTCATAAAATCAACGATAAGCCATTCTGCTAAACTGTTTCCGTATCTATCTTGTATATATTTTTCAAAATTATCTTTTGGTTTTATGTTGAATATTGTTGCGCTTTCAGGAACACTTCTATAGATAATATCTTTTAAATGATAACCATATCTTATGCTTGTTATATGTACATTCTTATATATTCCTGGACTCGTATTTTGAGGGTTTAGTTCTTCAAGATAACTTCTAAATTCTTGTTTGGCTGCCATGTTACGTTTTCTTTGACTCATTTTGTTTAGATAAAAATCTTCTTTGTGATTTCCGAAACGGCGAAAATAGTTTCTTTTTAATAAAAGTTGAATGCTTCTTGTAGAGTAAAGAACCCAACTTAGAGGCAGATCTCCTGCAGCAGATATGTGTGTTGCAAAATCTATAAGCGTATTGAATACGGAAGATTTTTGCATTTTGGGCATTACATTCACGTCTCCTACTTGGTAACTGGCAGTTATTTTCCACGAGAGTTTTTTTGCAGCTTTTATTTCTTCTGTACTTCGAGTATTATTTAGTTTTAAGAATGTTCTTGCTTCTTCTTTTGTTTCTTCAAAGCAATTTTTATCACTAATTAATTCTGGTCTTTGAGCAAAATATATTATTATGTTTTCTATAGTTTTTAATTTTTCATTTTTACCTTTTAGAAATTCTTCAAGATATTCCATTTGTTCGTAGTTAATTATTTTTTCAAGTCCTGTTTCTCCTCCAAGTAAAAACTTAGATACGAGTTCTAGTCTATTATTAGGTAAAAAATCTAATCCTATTTGTGCTTCTCTTAGTTGATCTACAACTAGACGCCCGCGTATATCTACTCGTTCAAAGAACTTGGTGGTTACTTCTTGAAGTGGGGGGCGATCTTCTTCACCTATAAAAAATTCTCCTTCATGTTCTCGAAACTTTAATAGGTCATATCTTGCATTGAATGCGCTTATTATTAAGGGATTTTGACTATGCACAGATATTTTAATTCCCTTTGTGAGTTCTCTTTGAGATTTGTAAGTATATATTTTGTATCCTTGAA
>CAZFEG010000123.1:0-3132 GCA_964517565.1 uncultured Methanosarcinales archaeon | reverse complement strand
GTTAATTTAAATATGAAAGATACAAATAATTATTCTACGATTGCGTTAGTCGCGATAATTGCTATTGTTGCAGTTGTCGCAATTATCACATTTATTCCTGGTAACTCAGGAAATAATTTACAACTACCACCAAATACTGCTCTTGTTCAACAAAATACAGATGCAGCTGCTGAGAATTTAGCTGGTGAAGCTTTTGCAAGAACTACTCCAACTACTAAAACGGAGTATGTTGCAAAAAGAATTGTCCCATCTAAACCCCCAACTTCTCCGGGAGCTGGTAAAGGTGAAACTCTTGTTAGAGTTGTAGCTGCAGGAGATAACGAATTTGCAATATATCATAGAGATTCTACAGGAAATATCATTTTTGATGGAAGAGATCAAGATGGAAACAATTGGAATACAGTTGTAGATGTTCAGTTTACTGCTGATATTGATGATTACATTTATTTTGCTGCATGGGATGACGCTTCTGTTGCTAGAGGTTTAATTGCAGATATTTTCCTTGATGGAGAATTAACTTATAGCACAAATAATCTTGGTGATTGGGAAGTTTACGAAACTGATTTACCTCCTGCTTATAATAGTGGAGGAGATGCTCCTACTCCATATTTGATTCAATCTTTAGCTCTTGAAAATGATCAATTTCATCTAGTGGATAATACTGTAGTTAATGGTAATGGTGTTTGGCCATTCTTTGGTGAGATGTCTAGTGATGCTTATTGGATTTGGGGAGATGAACTTATGAGTGCTCATATATCATCTATTACTAGTCATAAACAATTCATGCTTTTCAGAGTAAAAGTTATTCCACAATCTATCCAAGAGTATACTATTACAGGATATGTTTATACTCATCCAAATGGTAAACTTAGTGGTTTAAGTGGTGCATCAATTATTAATGAAGAAGGTCAAACTATGACTGTAACTGATCACACAGGTTACTATTCTTTTGGATACCAAGAAAGTTTCACAGGATCAATTTCTGCAGAAATAGGTTCTTGGATATTCTATCCTGAGGAACGAGTGTATACTGATTTAACTGAAAGCCTAACTGAACAGAATTTTGTTGGTTGTGATGTTTCTGGATTAACAATTTCTGGAAAAGTTACAACAAATAATGGTCTTCCAGTTCAGGGATTACAGATGTGGAAAGGTACAACTAATGGTGGTTCAAGTATTAAATCAACAAACACTGCTGGAAATTACATATTTTCAGTACCTTTTGGTTGGAGCGGAGTGATTGCGCCAAGTGAACACCAATGTGTTGAACGATTGAACCTGTTTTAAGGAATTATGTTGACCTTTGGGATGATGAAATTAATCAAGATTATATCGCAGTTAGAGAAATAGCAATTGTTGATGCTTATATATCTTGGTCTGGTAGTTCAACATCACTTACTTGGAGCCATTGGGGAAAAGATTGCTTCTCACAAAGCGGGTTACCAATGAAAATCGCGAACGGAAACCTTGGGAAAGGAAGTTCTACTTATGTACTTGATGAATACTATCAAGGAGATACTGTAACTATTAAACCTACAATGCCTGGATTTACTGTTACACCTGCGCAAATTTCTTGTATTGCACCTTGTAGTATGGATTTTACAGCGGTTTAAGCATAATAGTTTTTCTTTTTAATTTTTTTCTTTTTTTTTAATGTTTAACTTCTTCTGTTCTTTAATTCATGATCTAGTAAGCGTACTTTAGTCCCTATTCTTCACTTTTACTACTCCCTTTTTAAATGATTAATTTTTTTTAAACTCAATGAAATAAATTTGAATTTTCATTTCTTTTGTTCTTAGTAGCATTAGGTGCTGGAGGAATTGCAATCATACCGTTCTCTTTTTTTCGATATATATATTATACTAAAAAATTTCGACAGAGATTCATTTGAGCAAAGCAAAAATGTGAAGGAACGATAGTGACGCCAACAACGACTGTTGTTATGCGCACCAGAAACTTTGTTTCTGCGTGTTCAGGTCGCGGGTGTTTATTTATGCCATTTTTCCGGTATGATGAATTTTTATGATTTTTTATTTTTTTTGTTTCTTTTATTTTTTTTATCTTTTTCTACAGTATTTGTCATCAATATTTTTGCTGTACGTTCTTATTATGATTTTCCCTAAAAAATGTATTTCGCATCTACAAGTTTTATATACTCCGTCCATTAGTTTATGTTTATGAAACAAAAAAATATGCTCATTATATCCTTACTTTTAGTATTGGTACTATCAATAACTGCATGTACAACGCAATCAGATTCTCTAGATCCTACTTCACCCGATGAAAATAATGATGGTTCTGATTTAGAATATAATGTTCATGAACATGTTGATTTGAACACTTTCCCAACACAAGAAATTGATGCTGGAGAATTAGAAGGTTTAATTCTCATGAGAGAAGAAGAAAAACTAGCAAAAGATGTTTATTTGACCCTTTATGATTTATGGGGACAAAAAACTTTTTTCAATATTGCACAAAGCGAGAATACGCACACTTTAAAAGTTAAAGACATATTTGATAAATACTCTCTTGAAGACCCTGTAAAAGATGATTCTGTTGGTGTATTCACCTCGCATGAACTGCAATCGTTGTATGATTCCTTGGTGGCACAAGGAAGTGAATCCTTATTAGCTGCGTTAGAAGTTGGAGCGATTATTGAAGATTTAGATATTTATGACTTGGATAATTTATTATCTGAAACCGATAATGAAGATATTACTTATGTGTATACTAATCTCTTGAGTGGATCAGAAAAACATATACAATCATATTTGCGACAAATAGAGAAAAATGGTGGAACATATGTGCCTAGTTATATAAGTCAAGAAAGATATGATGCAATCTTTGCAGCGGGACATACTGGTTCAGGAATGAAAGGTGCTGGCGAGTATTAATAGGAATTTTTTTCTTTTTTTTGTTGTTTTTTTCTATGATTGTGTTGTTGTTTAGTTAATCCTCTGATTCTGTTTTACGTTTTTAGAACTACCTTTATTATGTGTATAAAAAATAAGAAAAAGGTTTGTTGTATTATACTAAAAAATTTCGACAGAGATTTTTTTTCTGGGGTCAAATACCCTGACCTCATAGAAATCACAGATACGACGAAACATTCGTTTCGAGTATCTCTGAGAA
>CAZFEG010000122.1:0-3155 GCA_964517565.1 uncultured Methanosarcinales archaeon | reverse complement strand
GTTCTAGAAAGGAAAAAAATTAAGAAATCAAAGAGAAAATATACAATGAATTAAGAACATTATTCTGAGAGAAGTTTACAAACAGTTTTATATAGTATTGCAGATTCCCTTTTGACCCACAGAGGCAAATAGAATGAATTATAATCTCCTAGAAAAATGCGAAGCAATAGGGAAAAACGGTCAAAAAACACTCATGAAGAAGACAGTTAGTATTGTAGGTCTTGGAGGAATGGGAAGTACCGTAGCACAAATTCTTGTAAGAAATGGAATCAATCTAAGAATAATAGATAAAGATAGAGTTCTAGAAGAAGATGCACCACGACAAACACTCTATACATCAGAAGATATAACAAAGTTCAAAGCAAAACAAGCAAAAAAAAGACTTGAAGAAATCAACGAACATGTCAAAATAAAAACGTTTCATGAAGAACTTAACCAAGATAATGCATTCCTTGTCGAAGCAGATCTTATTATAGACGCAAGCAACAACCATGAGATTTCACTTCTACTCAACAAATTCGCAATTGAAAAAAGCATACCACTTATCACAGGAAGATACTCAGGACATAAAGGACACGTATTTATCGTAGACAAACACCAATTCAAAAAAGGTGCATGTGTACATTGTCTGGACGAAAAACTAAACCTTCCTTCAATAAAAGAAGTTGGAGTACACAGCCCAATTGCAACAATGATTGGAGCACTACTTGCAAATGCAACAATGAAAAATCTCTTAAACCTAGATAATATCGATACACTCCTAAGTGTAGACTTAATGAAAACAGAAATTCGACGATCAAAAGCAGAAAAAGTAAAAACTTGCAAACACTGTAAAGGAAAATAAGAGTGAATACAAGTGACGCTCAAAACAGAATTAACAAAAGTCCGCAAACAACTACAAGAATGTAGCAGACCAATATTTCTTTTCGATGATGATCCTGATGGGCTATCAGCATTTCTTCTACTTTATAGAATGGTACAAGCAGGAAAAGGAATACCACTCAAAGGCTTACAACTCGACGAAGCACAAGCAAAAAGAATAAATGAATACAGCCCAGACTTGGTAGTAGTGCTTGACAAACCAGAAGTGTCACAAGAATTCTTTTCAGCAATACGAACAAAGTGCATATGGATAGACCATCACGAACCACAAAACCCAAAAGGAATCACCTACATTAATCCAAGAATAGAAGATGCAAAAAGAAATATATCAACAAGTCAACTCTGTTACGAAATAACAAATGAAAGTCCATGGATTGCAGTTATAGGGATAGTAGCTGACTGGCAATTACCACCAAAAGAACTCTGGGAACTATGCGAAGAAAAATATCCAGGATACTTACCGTTAGATACAAAAGATGCGCCAACAGCACTCTTCACAACAAAAATAGGAGAACTCGCAAGAGTATTCTCATTTAACCTCAAAGGAAAAACAAGCGAAGTTCTCACAGCACTAAAAATCCTTACAAGAATAAAAGGACCAAGCGAACTACTTGAAAAAAAACATTCACAAGCAAAACTCGTAATGAAAAAATACGAGCAAAGACTTGCAGAATACAAACAAATCCTTGGATCAATAGAAGTGAAAAAAGAAGACCCACTCCTCTTATACACCTACTCACACGAAAAAAATTCATATACAGTAGACATATCAAACGAACTCATGTACAAACACCCAGAAAAAATAATTATTATAGCGAGACAAAGTAATGGGTCGTACAAATGTTCTCTACGAGCAAGCACCATACGCGTAGACAAACTCCTTGAAGAAGTATTTCAAACAATAGATGGTACAGGAGGAGGACACGAACACGCGTGTGGAGCAGTCATACCAGTAGAAGCGTTTGAAAGCTTTGTAGAAACTGTACGTGAGAAGCTGTCAGAAAAAGAACTGGACAAACGTGCGTGAAGTACATAAAGTAAACAAACCAACTCAAACAAAGAGTGAAAATAACAAACAATATTTCTGAATTATTAGGTGCTCTAGCAGGAGATGGTTTTATTGGTAATTATGGAAAAAGAAAGAATCAATTTATAATCCAATTTACAGGACACGCAAAAGAAGATAAAAAATATCTCGAATATCTAGAAAATATCTTAAAAGAAATTCATCGAGAAATAAATGTTAAGTATAGAATTCGAAACAATGCCATTTGGATGTACACATACTCAAAAAAACTATTTTACATCTTCAAAGAAGAATTTAAATTTCCAGAGGGAAAGAAAGGAAACAAACTTAGTATTCCAATAGAAATTAAGACGAAAGACCAATTTATGAGAAAATATATAAGAGGAGTCTTTGATACGGATGGTTGCGTCTATTTTGACAAAAGAAAGAGATATAAACAACCATACCCTCGAATCAGACTAGAAATAACAAGCCAAAAGCTTTTTAAAGAAATTGCCAATTACTTAAGTAAAGATTTCAAGACATATATACGCTCTGGAAAAAGACCAAAATTCCAAAGAACATACATACTTGAAATATACGGCCATAAACAACTGCAAAAATGGCTCAAAACAATAGGTTTTTCAAATGAAAAACATATGAAAAGAATTAATGCCTCCGTGGCTCAGTGGTAATTGATGAATAATCAATCACTAAAGAGTACCACATTGGTACATCCGTAGAGATGATTTAAAATCTCTCAGATTTCAAAGATGTGGGGGTCGTGGGTTCAACTCCCACCGGAGGCTTTTTCTTTTCACCATTTTTTCTATAACTATTTCTTCGATAAGTTTATAATTCATAAAAAAGATATTTCTAAAATATGGCTGAAAATATGAGAAAACTTGTTGAAGAATGATATGATAAGGGTCAATATGACCAAGTGTATGCAAGAAAAAATAGTACATTGGACTCTTTTGAAAAATTTATGATAAGTGAACTTATTTCCAAGATAAATCATGAAAATTCGTCATAATTGTTGCACCCGCGCCCTAAAGGGCGGGGTGTGGAAGATCAACGTACAGAAGAACATCTCTGGATTTTAGCAAGAAAACAATAGAATTTATAGGAACATTTATAATAAAAATTCTTTTTCTCATTTGAATGGAGAATACTAATTCTAGAGGGAAAATTCTAGAGAGTATACATGTTCTAGTTGCAGACGATATAGAAGCCAACAGAAAACTTTTAGGGATAATATTGGAAC
>CAZFEG010000121.1:0-3163 GCA_964517565.1 uncultured Methanosarcinales archaeon | reverse complement strand
ATAGTGAAGTTCACACGACAAATGCTTGAGTGCCCAACCCAATCATAAACTCTTACAAGAGTATAATTTTGCGTTCCTGAACCAAGATTATCTCGAACAGAAGATCTTTGGCCGGTAAATCCGGAAACATTAACCAAAGTTCCTGAATCTTCAGGGAACTCAAGAGATTTAATAGTATCAGGCCATGCAGAGGTATTAAAATCTTGATCAGTAATTACTCTTGCAGACATACGAGTATTTACACCAGCATAGGTGCATTCACCTTCAGTTTCACAAAGACCACCTTCTTGGCAACTGAGAACATTACTCGCTTGAGACCAAGTAATACCAGTATCACAAGCTGAACCAGATGCATTACCATTACAACAAGAACCACCAGAGTAAGGGTATTGCACATACTGAATCTTACATTGAGGAGTTGAGTTATCATAATAAAATGTTTGAGTAATTGTTCTTGAAGCATCCACTTCATCAGTAGCAACTATCTTAATAGTTCTATTTTCTAAACTAGCAAAAGAAATGTTTATGGTTTCATTTGTAAGTAAATCAATACTCTCAAAGAAAACACCATCATTACCACTTTGACCACTCACATTACTCATAGGATACCAAGCACCATCATCAATTTGAACCCAAACACCATAAAGTGTTCCACTTTCATTATGTGGCACGAGAGGCATATTATCATTATAATCTACAGCATAAACACCAATAGTACAAGCTTCTTCACCATGAACTAAATAACCACCATTACCTCCAACACCAACAGAAGGAACATCATCACAATAAAATGTAAGACCAAGATTAGGAGCAGTATTGTAAGGGTTACAATCATTACAACCTTCAGAAATCCAACAAGCAGATTCAGAAGCCATTCCTGAAAGATTATATTCATATACATTATAATCACTCGGCAAAGTTAAACAACTACCAGGACTTTCAAAGTAATCATAGTACAAGTAAGTATCAGGTTGAGATTCATTCCATCTTTCAGTTCTTGAATCACAACTTCCATCAAGTTCACAGTAACAAGGACAATCACCAACACCAGAAACACCATCATATCCACATGTCTGACAACTCTCGCCCGCACCGTAATCACAAACACCATTATAATTACAATAACCACTACCAGTTCCAATTGTCGGAGTAATTTTTATCTCACGAGTATGATTTGAACCATAACGGAAATAAGAACTCTCATCTTGTGGAGGGGAGCAAGTGATATAATAATCGTCAGGAGCATAATTAGTACCACCAACATCATAAGAAAAGTCAGCTAAACCATTCATCACTGTTGGACTTTCTATAGGTGTACTATTATAACAAGAACCATCACCGCTTGAGCGATTAACACAAGAGAAATTAATAGACAAACCATAATTCGTTGTTACTAGATTTCCCGTTAATGTGTGATATAATTCACAAGAAAAGTTAACGTGTTGATTATCATCACTTTCACTATTAATCCAACCAATAATCTCATCATGATCATCAGGATAATCAAATGCAGATGTCAAGTAACGCAATAAATGAATAAGTGCGTCATCAGCCTGACCTTTTTCAAATACTTCATAATACTGATAATTAGGAGTTGGTCCTGGACGGTGAGAAGTTAACCCATCATGAGGCGCCATGAAATTTCCTGAAGCAACAGCTCCAAGACTTTGAGAAGTTAAAAGATATCTTTGATCATGAACCATCACGTCAGAAATATTTACAAAATATGTCAATGTAGAATTAGTAACAGGAAAATCATCCTCAAAAGTAGAGACCCAACTAGACCAAGAGGAACCATAACCGCGCTTTAAATCAAGAGTAACACCATGAGAGGAATTTAATGGAGTTCCCACATCATCAGTTACATTAATAATGAAAGGATATGATTCGTTTAAATCAGAAATTTCTTCACCAATATATGGCCCTAGTATATCAACTACTAAGTAACCATAAACAGAAATGTTTTTTTCAGTATTTGATGTTGTTGTAAAACCAGCAAAATCAGGGAATGAAGCATTAGCAAGAAGAGTATAATCACCAACGATAGTTGCGTTCTCAGGATTCCATTCTGTAAGACAAACATAATTATTCCAACGCTTATCAATAAGGTTTTCTTGTTGCATACTTGGAGAGTTTACTCCTCGAGCAAGAAACTCAGTAACGTTTTGCGTACAAGTGGCAATTTCTTCACCAGTTTCATTAAGATAAAAATGAACAACAACTAAATCTAAAAGAGTTGAATTTCCTGGCTGCCCAACAACAGGAATAGTTACATTTGCACCCAAGTACATCATGTCTGGTTGTTCCATATACACTTCTTGATTTCTATATACCTTCCAATGTTCACTACCAAAGAAATCATAGCTTGCAAGAGGAGAACCTGGAGAAACCAAAAGGTTATACTCTCTATTAGATCTAAAAACTGAAGTAACATTTACTAAAGATGGTGCGATAAAAGTTGTGTTTGTAAAAACTACACCAGATGCTGAAGGTGTAATACCAAACTCTATTGAACGAGTTAAGTTACAAAAGAACCTATGTAAACCTTCAGAGGATGATGCATCCCAAACATATTCTACAAGGCCAGCGGCATCAGCAGTTATATTTTTAGGAGTCTCATTATCAACCCACACAGTTACAGGATAACCAGAATAATTGGAAATACCTGGAACACTCACTGTACAATTAAGAGAATAATTATTGTTTTGTAAAACATAAGAAGGTGTATTTATAGATTGAATAATAGCTTCACGCATGAAATCAAGAGAAACCATATCTGAAGATGGAACATAATATGAACTTGTTAGTTTTGCAGTAATATTAAGTTCTGCTGCAGACTGAGATGTTGGAACCCAGAGTATGGATTTGTTTGAACCAATAACGCTATCCGCACCATCAGATACAGAAGCAAGCCACTGCATCGAATACAAAACACCAAGCGTGGATGGATCAACAGAAGGATTACAAGTATCTCTAATTTCCATTGTAAGATTTAACTCATCACCAATGCCAACAGAAATATTATCTAAGGGTGACGTGATAGTTACATTCGGATACAAATCAATAAGAGAAATTAAATGAGTATCATTATTACCATCAGGAAAAATTGTAGTATAATTAAGTAAAGTTGTATTATGTGCAAGTTCAACTTTTAGAGGATAAG
>CAZFEG010000120.1:0-3201 GCA_964517565.1 uncultured Methanosarcinales archaeon | reverse complement strand
TATTGATGGTCTTTGTTATACTCCTAGTACTCCTTGTTATGAAACTGATGGTGGTAATCATCCTGAGATTTTTGGAGAGACTACTGATGAGTATGGCACCGCATATGATTCTTGTCTTCCAAATGGAAACTATCTTAATGAATATTATTGTGTTGGAAATCTAAAATATCTCGAAGAAGTTTCTTGTACATGGGGTTGCGATACGACTGCAGATGAATGTTATTCTGCTCCTCCTTCCGGGTCTTGTAATGATTCTGATGGAGGTAGAGTTTACACTGTGTTTGGTAGAACTCAGAATGACACTTCTGGGGCAGAGGATATTTGTAAAGATGGATTTTCATTAACTGAATTTTATTGTCCTGTTACTGGTACTGCTATTCTTAATGAAACTATTAGTTGTTTGGATAAGGGCTACGAAATTTGTAAATATGGTACTTGTATTGGTACTGCAGCTTGTGTCGATTCCGATAATGGTTTGGTTTTTGATACTTTTGGAAAGACTGGTGGTAGTACTGTTAAGTTGGATAGTTGTTCTGGTGATATTCTTACTGAGTGGACTTGTGATGGTGCTGTTCCTGTAAGTATGACTTATGATTGTTCTTCTGTTGGTGGTACCTGTTCTGGTGGTCAGTGTGTTGATCCTGTTACTTCTTGTCCTGCTGGTACTCAGTTTGTTAATGGTGAGTGTTGGCTTAATGGTGGTTTGGGTATTTATTGTTCTACTGCTTGTGAGTCTGTTGGTCTTACTTGTGCTGTTGGTTCTTTTAATGATGGTTCTTCTTGTAGTGTTTGTAAGACTCTTGGTGGTTTGTCTTTGCCTCCTTCTTGTGGTTCGACTTCTTCTTTGGCTCCTTTTTATAAGTCTTCTACAAATGATTGTTTTTATCTTTCTGGTACTAATTATCCTTCTTGTGGGCAGCAGTCTCCTATTGTGAATAGGTTCTGTGTTTGTGAAGACAGCAATCCTCCTGCTTGTGTTGATTCTGACCATGGACATAATTATACTGTAGCAGGAAATGTCACAGTTGGCGGAATTGTGGATATGGATATTTGTCATGTGGATGCAGATCGGCTTATAGAATTTTTTTGTGATGGTGACGTTTCCACTTCTGAAGGCGTTGTTTGTACTGGTTTGGGATTTCCTGGTGGTTGTGTTGATGGTGGTTGTGTAGAAGCTTCAACAGTCGTATGTCCTGACGGAACAACACAAATTGACGGCAAGTGCTGGACTTTGGGTGCTGCAGGTAAAAGTTGTGATGAAACTTGTGTTAAATATGAGGGTGCTTCTTGTGTTGCTGAAGATTGGAATGATGATGCTTCTTGTAGTGTTTGTAGCACTTTTGGTGGTTCTGGTTGTACGGCTGGGACTTATACTTATGCGCCAGGAATTATTGCATTTTCAACTAGTTGTTTTTATCGTGAAACGGTTCATCAAAATTGTGGTGCTTCTACTCCTGGGATTCAACGTCTTTGTGTTTGTGAATAATCTTTCTAATTTGTAGTACTGGTAGAATTTGTTTGCTCTTTTTTATATTTTATTCGTGAAGAAATCGATGTGAAACTTTTCCTTTTTTATGAAGTGTGAGTATTGTGCTTTTTCCTTTTACTCCTTCGCCACTGTTTATGAATAATTCTTTTGATGGTGTCTTTTGTCGTACTATTTTTTCATGTTTGTCTATTGCTTTCGCACCCGCTTCATGAATGTGTCCGCAAACTAGTTTTGTAATTCTTTCTTTTTTAAGAAGTGCACTTATTTTTTCAGAACCAACATTTTTTGTAAGTACTTTTATTGGATAGCCATATTTCTTGAGCGTTTGTGCGTGCACGAGTGACGTTACATTTCCTAAACCATATATTCGTTCTGTTCGAAATCCTAGTTCTTTAAACAATTTGAGTTTAAGATGTTTTGGTTGGATAAAAAATTCTTTTGTTGGTTTACCAAACCTTGCAAGGTCAATTCCTTTTTTTGTTGTACAAAGGGGTGGATTGTGAGTGAATACTATGCATCCACTTCCCGTAACTGTTTTTTTTGAAAAATTTTTTTCAATGTCTTCCATAAATACTGGTGCTGCAATTTTTGCAAAACGTATCATTTTTATTTTTTCGTTGAGTTCTTTAATGAGCTTTTTTGTTTTATGTTCTTCTATAAGCCACATATTTCCTCCATTATATGCTTTTGATCCTGAACTTATTGATCCGCTTCCTGGTATCATTAATAATTCGTATTCACCAAGTTTAATGCGTTGATTCGTTTTGTGCATCGCATCAATTATTAGTTTATCTTCTTTGAATTCTTTGAGAACTGCATTATACGTTTGACTATTTTCATGGCTTCCACCAAAGATTATTACTGGAACTTTTACCTTAAGAAAGGCCCTAATCATTAAACGAAGATTTTGTTTAGTAAAGTCAGGTATATCTCCTGGTAATACTATGCAATCTACATTTTCTTGCTTGAATTCTAGGGCTATTTTTCGTGCTGCATAAAGATTTCCGTGTAGGTCAACTGCAACACCTATTTTTGGTTCTTTTGCTTCTGTTTGTATTCTTCTCATAGTCTAATTCCTTATTTTAGAGAATTATTTATATAGTTTTGTATCTCTAATAAGTTCATAGTTTCAAGTTATCTTGAAGCTTTCAGCAAGTATATCAATGTGTTCGAAGATACATATTGTATTAAAGATTCCTTTGAGGTGAAATAACTATGTTTAAAAAAAATAAAATTACTATTGCTCTTGTTATTGTCTGTTTGGTTCTCCTAGTTGTAACTGCATATTCTTCATTTACAACTCCTGTCGATCCTTCAGCAAAAACTGTTGGTACCTACCAAGAATTAGACACAAATCTTCATGCTCCACTTGAAAAAAAGTATTTTTCTTCGGATAAAGAATATCTTACTTTTTTAAAATCCACTGAGGGTACAAATTATTATGGTGGGGGTATGATGCGAAACATGGCTTTTTCTGAAAGTATGCCTATGGATGATATTATGTCTACAAGTTTAGAAAAAAGTGCTGTTGATTTTTCAGAAACGAATAATCAAGTGCAAGGTGTTGATGAGGCAGATCTCATTAAGACTGATGGCGAGTATATATATTCAGTTTCAGAAGGTTCTTTGTTTATTGTTCACGCGTTTCCCGGGGAAGATGCAGAAGTTGTTTCAACCATTGAATCAAGTGGAACTTTTCAGAACATTTTTGT
>CAZFEG010000119.1:0-3205 GCA_964517565.1 uncultured Methanosarcinales archaeon | reverse complement strand
GGTGGTACTTCCTTAATATTACTATTACAACAACCATATCGATTGTCAACTGATACTTAGATAAGTCGGAAATAGAAGATTATGATGTATTTCCTATTACAGTGAAAACTCAAGAGCCATATCGAACAATGATGGAGAAAATCCTTTTAGAAAAGGAACTGTACAAAGAGTTTCTAGAAGGAAAGGCGTCAGATGAATCACAAGAAAAAAGAGCGAGAGACTTTTACGATATTCATAAGATATGGGAATATTATAATAAAAAAATACCTTTTACCTTTGAAGAGTTAAACCATATGGCAACCTCACGTATTGAGAATAGAAGAGGAAGAACAACAATATCAATGGAAGAGTTAAACGCGTACAATTTATCTGATATGTTTGCAAAAAGAAATATTGCTAAGCAACTAAACGATACTGATCAAAGGAAGTTATCAATTAGAGATTTGGATACAAAGCAGATCGTTAAGTCTTTGAAAGAGCTTGACGATATATTTCGAAAAATGATACAGGAATAGATTATTTATTCCTTGGAAGAGGTGTGAGATGCACATTCAATGTACACGAAATCGGAAATAAATAAATGGGTTATATCACGAAATTGAGAATAATTAATTAAAAATAATCACGAAATAGAAGATAACAAGTCACTCTTTCCATTCGGAAAGTAGTTATGAAGTTAGGGATTGCTTCAATCTCACCTTTCAAGAAATAGAAAAGGGCAAATAACTGAATGTTGAGATATAATCTGAATGATTCATATTAATTAGCACTTAAGAATCACTTTATTTTAAAATCAAGGGTGAAGAATCACATTAATTAAAAAATAAACGGTAAATAAAATATAACACCGAAAATATTTTAAATAATGATTGTTTTTTATTGATTGAAGTGGTATCATTTCTATGGGTGATACAAATGAATAAATCAAAACAAATCGAGTTTCCCTTTCCAAAACGCAAATTCATAAAAACAAAGGAACTTCTAAAACAGAAGCTTTCTTACTATATGATTAATCGAATGGTAGAAGAAAACGTCATTAAAAAAATAAATGGTAATACATATGAAAATCTTGCATATTCAAGGGATGAGAATGATTTTCTATATGTTTTTGGATATGTTGACGAAGGAGTAGTATGTCTAATGAGTGCTGCAGTCTATTATGGTCTAAGCACCTTTCGTTCCAATCAGATTGATGTTGCTATCCGCCAAAAATCAAAAGTATCGATACTACCCGATTGGCCTACTATAGGAATCTATTATTTTTCTATTCAAAGATATAAACTAGGAATTCAAACAATTCCATGTGAAGGTGGTTCTTTCAAAATATATGATATGGAGAAAACGGTGTGTGATGTTCTTACATACCGAAATAAAAACGGTTTTGAAGATTGTATAGCGGTTCTAAAGAATTATCTCCGTAGAGAAGATAGAGACATCAATAAACTTCTAGCCTATTCCAAAAAGCTGAGATGTCAAAATGTTCTTACAAAATATCTGGAGGTACTACTATGAGTGTTGTGAATTCTGTAAAAGCAAAACTTAAAAATCGTGCAATAAAAGAAAAAAGAACCTTTCAAGAAGTTCTTACCATATACGGACTAGAAAGAGCCTTATATCGATTATCCATTTCATCGTATTCAAAACATTACATTCTCAAGGGGGGTATTTTGCTTTATGCAATGTACCACGGAGATTTTACAAGAGGGACTGCGGACGTTGATTTGTTGGGACAACAAATCAACAGTGATATTGACACGATAAAGAAATCGTTTATTGAAATATTCAGTATTCAATATCCGGAAGATGGAATTTTATATGATGTATCTTCATTAAAAGCAACAAAAATTACTGAATTCAAAAAATATCCTGGAATCAACATAATGATTGAAGGATACTTAGATAGAACAAAAATAACTGTTCATATCGATATAGGGTTTGGTGATGTCGTGTATCCGGAAATTTCTACAATGGAATATCCCACACTGCTAGATCAACAAGCACCCATCTTACAGACATATTCTAAAGAATCAATAATAGCAGAAAAATTCCAAGCCATTGTTTCACTTGGTAATGCGAACAGTAGAATGAAGGACTTTTATGATATTTATGCACTCTTGAACTCTTTCAATTTTCAAAGTGATATACTAGCACAAGCAATCAAAGAAACATTCGATAACAGAAAAACATCTTTCGATATTATAACTGCATTTGAAGATGACTTCATAACAGACCAATATCGCAGAAGGATGTGGGCATCCTTTTTAAAAGCAAAAAATGTATTAAGTGTCATTGAACTAGAAGAAGTCATCTCGAAAATCAAACGCTTTTTATCACCACTTATCGAAATGATTACTCAATCAACTACGCAATCAAAAATATGGAATCACAATATTTATGAGTGGAAATAGTATCTCCTGAGAGGTATATAATAACTACTAGAGTACAAACTAAAAGGAATGTAGAGTCTTAACACTATACTTAGGACCTTCATGATTTTTGACAATATTTTGAGTGATAAATAAAGATGTTTCCACATCTAAATTGAGCAATTTTCATAGCAATAGACAGTTCTATGTGCTGACTTTCATAAGGACAGACAGTTCTATGTAATCGCTCGGGGTACGCTGAGGCATTTAGTCTGACTGTAAGTGATTATACGGTTAGTATGAACTAATATGAAGAAAAACAATAACATAATCAAAATAAACGAAAGATAGAAGCAAATTCTGTCTTTTTTTGTGCTTTTTAGTTAAAATTGACGATACCTAACTTTCAATTTTGACAATGGCTTCGTTAACATCTCAATAGAGCCATATATCGCGCTTCTAAATTATTGAAACACATAAAAACGTATCTACTCATTTTGATATATTTAATATAACTTATAATAAATAATTATTCGGAGTTTAATCTTTCAAATTTAGTCACTATAGTGCAAAGAATACTTGCTATTTTGTCTGTTTAGAGCGATATACGGTGTAACCAAATAAAGGAGGTTACATACATGTTTAAAGAGTTTAATGCGCATCCAAAGGGAATCAAAACAGATGATTGTGCTGTTAGGGCAATCGCAACAGCAACAAACAAAGATTATCTAGAAGTAAGAAGAGATCTCAATCAAAAGAAAAGGGAATGGGGATTTACAAGTTACAAGGATACAAAGTTCTTGTACAAGTATTTTGAAGGATACTCAAGACTCATCTTT
>CAZFEG010000118.1:0-3238 GCA_964517565.1 uncultured Methanosarcinales archaeon | reverse complement strand
TTAATAGTTCCAATGTTGACAAGTCAGGAACACCTTATTTTTCTTTTTCTTCTTTTTCTGACAAATCTTTACCTTTTACTGATACTCTTGGTTTGAAAAATACTTCCTCAATCTATTCAACTCCTATTTTATTATATGCTAATAATAAAAGAACTGCAGATTCAATTACAACAACAAACTCTGGCAAGCATATTTTCAACCAAAGTTCTTTTATTCAATATCTTCAAGATTCTTTTGTTGATACATACAGAAAAAATCCTCCTCCATCACCAGAACTCTCTTCTAAAAATCAAAGTTTATTTTCAACTCCTGGTAATTTCAAATGGCTTTAAGTATTTCGCGTCAAAAGTTTTCAATATTTTCATTCGTGGACTACTTTGCAAAAGATAAATCATTTACAACTTTCTTTTGTCTTGAAATAAAGAATGCGCAAGTTTATATGTTGTGTGTATGCACTGGTGATTAATTATGGCTAAAAAAGACTACTACGAAACTCTTGGTGTATCTCGAGATTCTTCTAAAGAAGAAATTAAAAAAGTATATAAGAAACTAGCAAAAAAATATCATCCTGATCTTAATAAAGATAATAAAGGTGCTGAAGCAAAATTTAAAGAAATAAATGAAGCTGCATCTACCCTTTCTGACGATGCGAAACGCGCTCAATACGATCAATTTGGAAGCGAAGGAGTGAACTTTGGTGGTCAAGGTGGTCAAGGTTTTGGCGGCGGCTTTAGTGGATCGCAAGGCTTTGATTTTAATGATATTTTTGATAATTTTTTTGGTGGCGGTGGTCAAGGTGGTCGTTCAAGATATAGGGGACCAAAACCTGGTAATGATCTTCGTTATGATATAACTATAGATTTAGAAGATGTGGCAAACGGTCTTGAGAAATCTATTCGTGTAAAGAAAAAAGATTCTTGTACTACTTGCGATGGTCAAGGAGGAAGCGGTTTGGATACTTGTTCTACCTGTCATGGTCAAGGTGTTGTTGTAAGTCAACGTCAAACACCTTTTGGAACTTTCCAATCACAAAGTACTTGTCCTACTTGTCGTGGGCGAGGAAAATCAATAAAAGATCCTTGTAATTCTTGTCATGGAACAGGTTTTGAAGTGCGAGAAAAAACAATTAAGATTTCTATTCCTGCAGGTGTTGCAAACGGTTCTCGTCTGAGAGTAACTGGAGAAGGTGAAGCTGGTGAAGCCGGTGCATCAAAAGGAGACTTATATATTTTTATTCATGTGCGTGAACACGCTTTTTTTGAACGCGACGATTATGACCTCTATATAGACGTCCCAATTTCTTACGCGCAAGCTGTTAACGGAGATAGTATTAAAGTGCCAACAATCACTAGTAAGGCTGAATTAAAAATTCCTTCAGGGATACAACCAGGAACTCTTCTTCGGATGAAGGGCAAAGGATTGCCTATATTGCGTAGGTCTGGTTCGGGGAATCAATACGTAAAGATAGTTGTTGAAGTTCCTAAAAAGATTTCAAAAAAACAAAAGAAATCTCTTGATGATTTTGAAAAAGCTTTTACTGGGAAGAAACCTCACGAAAAACTTTTTGAAAAGATTCATAAGTTGTTTTAATCCTTGTTATTTTTTTATTATTAAAAGAACAATCTTTATAAAGAAATAACTTATTTAAATATTGAAGAACATATTCATGGTGATACTATGGCAGAACAAAATGAACAATTCGCAAATAAAGACGAACAAATTGGATTTCACAAGGGTTCTTTAGCAACTCTTGCTAAGGAAAGAGAAGAATTCTCAAAGATCTTAGGTATTGTTGAACAAATTATGCAGATGCATATGGGTGCTCTTAAAGAACTTGGTGTTGATTTAGAAAAACTAAGTGCTGAAGCTGCGCAAAATCAACCTGCTCAACCTACTAAACAAAAACCAATCGAAGACATTCTTTAGTCTTCAATTTTTTTATTCTTTTGAACTATGATTTCTTACTCTTTAGAACAACTTCGCAATTTACCTATTTCTCATACTGATGCTGGTGATTTTCTTTTTGCAAATGGTATGCCTCAAAAAGAGTTTCTTCTCAAAGGCATAATTACTAAAGAACGCGCAGGTCTATTCTTTATTACTATAGGTGATGATCGTTTTACAGCACATAAGCAAGAAGGTTTTTCTGTACATGAAGAAATAACTTGCATTATCGTTCCTCAAATAGATGATTCTACGGTTACTTTTATCATTAGAAGTCTTGAAAAAGCATAATATTCTTAAAAAAGTATGAATATTCTTAGGTTTATTAGCCCTATTTTCTACTTATTTTTTTAGATATATTTTGGTTTGGGATATATATCCAATACTATTAGCCTTTTTTGTTTAATTATTACTGTATTCGGAGGCAAAGACTTATAAATGAACCACGATTCTTCACGAAAGCTCGCAAAAGAAAATGCAAAGTGCATTTGAGTGGGTCATACTGGGGGAATTCAGGTGTTTAAGAATTTGTTTTTAATGCAAATCTTTATAAACGAACTGGAGTTTCCCAAGAACCTGCGCATTTTTGCGACAGAACTCACCTCCGTTCTTTGATATTGACACTAGCGATCAATTCATGATTGCTATAATGTTCATACGTACTCAACCTTAGGTTTGGGTATTTGGAAGGCAATAGGACCCAACAGCTAATTTTTTAAATAAGTAAGTTAAATTTTTTACGAACAACTAAGTGACGTTTTCTATTTGCGAATAGAAAATTCTTGCGACCAAATAAACAAAGGATAGTAAAACAAATAGTTCCCGTTGATCCTGCGGGAGGTTGCTGCTATTAGGATTCGACTAAGCCATGCAAGTCTGATATTTATTTATCGGCAGAATGCTCAGTAACACGTCGCTAACTTGCCCTTTGGTCGTTGATAACTTCGGGAAACTGAGGGTAAACAACGATAGGAGAATATACTTGGAATAGTTTTTCTCTGAAACTTGTGCCAAAGGATAGGGCGGCGGTCGATTAGGTAGATGGTGGTGTAATGGACCACCATGCCGATGATCGATACGGGCCTTGAGAGAGGTAGCCCGGAGAGGGACACTGAGAAACTGGTCCCAGCCCTACGGGGTGCAGCAGGCGCGAAACCTTTACAATGCACGCAAGTGTGATAAGGGAATCCTAAGTGCTCATACATTGTATGGGCTTTTGTTAAGAGTAAATATCTTAGCGAATAAGTGGTGGGAAAGACTGGTGCCAGCCGCCGCGGTAACACCAGCGCCACAA
>CAZFEG010000117.1:0-3245 GCA_964517565.1 uncultured Methanosarcinales archaeon | reverse complement strand
CCTCGTCGAGTTCCCCTATAACATTGTATTGGGGCTCAGACCCATCAGGATTCAGCTCTATTACGAGCACATCTGACGCCTCCTCTATAGATTGCATAATGTATCCGACCAGAAAAATGTTACCGTTCGATTTTACAACTAGGTCACGAATTTGAATTTCAATAGCGGCTGGACCTATGGTTGCATCCCACCATATTAATTGCCCAGAGTTATCGAAAAGTGCACACCAAGCACTTGTTCCTGTGTGACCTCCTACTACATAGTTACCTTCCGGTGTAATATCAATGCACCGCGCCCGAAGACTTCCTTCGTTTCCGACAATGTTTTGCCAAATTAGTAGTCCCTCACTAGTGTATTTACTGATCACGACGCCTGCTTGGATTTCACTATTCCCCGCGTCACCAATCGTTATGATCTCACCTTGTTGATTTTGACAATAGTCAAAGTATTCAAATGAATGAAGCCCATCTCCAGATAGATCTTCCCATTGATCAAATACTAGATATTGTGAATAGCCTGGGCTGAAGCCCAAGACGAAGAAGACAACAATACATATGAAGACCTGTTTTGTCTGATCTAATGCTATCATTGTGCTCCCCCAAATAATTGTTTATGAGCATTTGCTCCATATACGATTGATGCGAATAAGTCGTTTCCTGTTAGGTCGGTGAGGTGAAATATCGGCGCAGTTTCAGGTTTCTCTTGGCTAAATACCAATGGCACAACTGTTAAGAAGTAGCTGATTGGATTTGCAATTTTGCGCTTAAGCGAACCCGTGGTTAATCGATATTTCTTTTGAATAAATACCCCCAGTATTTAATCATTTAAAGTAGAGTGGAGCATTGAGATAGTCAAACGATTACAACTTATTTACTACTCTCCACATGGACCATGGTATCTGACTTTCCCCGTCGTCTTTGATACAGTCACATACTGGGAGCTGCCAACGGACCAGTCCCCTTCAAAATGAAATGTGAAAATAAAGTCTTCCTCAGGGTTTACATCATACAGCACATCTGATACTACACTACAGGGTTCGACCACTAAGCGATCTGTTAGAAAGGAAAGAGCTCCCTTTTTTGCCTCTTCTTCATTCATGATCACCCTCTTAGAATACTTAGTGATGAACTTACTTTATAAGGACTGGCGTCAAACCAATACCTGATGCTCACCGTAAGGCCCCCCCTGCTTTCTAGGCAGCAGGAGGTGAATTACATCTAGTTGATTATATTGTGTTTATAGTGTATTTTTTGTAGCGTAGCCTGCCCATTTAGGACTGCCCATTCTTCAATAAATGGTGAATTTATTAACCAGTTGATTAAGAGTCAAATGACTGTGTTACGTATGTAGCTATGAGACAGCGAGTTACGAGATAGTGAAACACAGAGCATCCCAATTTGTATCCCCGATTTTGCAGATCAATCCTATCTGAGATACACCATCTTGATCGTCTTACTGTAACCTCCTGCCTGAAGTCGAGCTAAATACACACCCGTACTCACCTGATTTCCTGATCTATCCATTCCATTCCACTGCACCTCATAGTTACCTGGAGGCTTCTCTGATGCTAGAAGGGTGGTTACCTCTTGACCTCTAATATCAAAGATTGTCAAGACAGCTACAGCTCGTTCGGGTAGGGTGTAGCTAATAGTGGTGGTTGGGTTAAATGGATTGGGGCGATTTTGAGCCATTGAATATTCCCTAGGTAATTCGGGTGGATCACTAATTCCTACGGGGTCGCTCGGACCTGCGTATAAATCTATATCATAAGTCCCCAGGGCGATTGTGTGCACCCTCGCAATTGCTGAAGCCTCGGTAATATTCTCTTCCGTGTAGAATTGAAATTCTGCAAGGACTGAATCTCCTGGTAAAACAGTAGCGTCTGAGAAAGTAGTTGAGAATCCATTGTGGCCTACGATGTTGATTTCTTCGATCTCATATGGAAGCATACCTGAGTTGTAAAAAATAAGTTCACGGCTACTGGATTGCGCTGGCACAATCACTCCAAATTCGAGGAGAGCATCAGAGACCTCAATTACTGCCATTTGTTGAGTCCCAATTCCTGAGAGACCTATGGTCAGCATTTCCACTCGAGGATCATTGCAATAGATGTACAGTTCCCCCTCAAAGAATGTCTCATCATCTGGTAGAAATGTAATATCTAGATCGAGAGAATCACCTATACCTATAGTTGCTTCATTGGTTTGCACAGAGAATGAATTGTTTGAGCAGAAAATGGTATCCAGCTCCAGGATGGCGTCCCCATAATTGTATATTTTCAAGACTTCGGTGCCGCCCTGGCCATCCATGACTTCACCAAAATCTAGATTGGTGCTCCCTAAACCAATATTTGAAGATGGGCGATACCCAAAGCCACTTAATGGGACTTCTACACTCTCTTCATCTAGATCATTCGACATGATGAACAAGGTCCCATTAATTTCCCCAAAATCTATCGGTGTAAGACTGATTTCTAAGATTGTTGAGAATTCAACAATACCTTCGGAAAATGAAAAATCAAAAAAGGGCGAATCACTGTAAATAGAGTCAATCTCAAGAAAGGCATTCCCATTATTTGTGATTTCGAGCTCCCGACTACCGCTTTCACCGATGAGTATGGTATCAAATTCCAAGCTGGTCATATCGAGAGAAATATCTGTAAAAAAATTTGGTGAACCAGGTGTGCCCATGTCACCTAATCCAAATGGGGTAGTGGAGCTAGTCCAGCTACTTCCAAGACTATTATCTGTGCTTAAATCCATCAGCATCATAGAAGCACCAGATGGATCCGGAAAGGTTGTGCCGTTATCCCAAGCGACGCTATCACGTACACCGCCGTTCGGATCTAGTAGGACAATCTCATCTGAACCATTCCCTAAGGATATATTCTCGTATTGGTAGTCAACAATCAAACCGCCATTTGTGCTCATATCTGAGTTTGCCCCGAGGATTATATATTCGTATGGGTACACCATAACATTTGTTAAAATAAGATGATTATCACTATCATTGTCTTGGATTACCCGATTTTGGATATCAATTGCATCCAGACCGATATTTGTAATTTCAAACCATTCACCATCGGTGTCATTCACAGCACTCGGATTATTCATGATCTCTGTGATCACAAGATTATAGTTCAATGGCTCGACTTTAATTAGCCAGGCATCGTCGTCATCGCCATCATTTGAGTCTATATGTCCAACCAAAATATAGCCACCATCTGAAGTTGGTTGTACTGAATA
>CAZFEG010000116.1:0-3255 GCA_964517565.1 uncultured Methanosarcinales archaeon | reverse complement strand
AATCATGAAAATTTGTCATACCAAAAATGGCATAAATAAACACCCGCGACCTGAACACGCAGAAACAAAGTTTCTGGTGCGCATAACAACATTCGTTGTTGGCGTCACTATCGTTCCTTCACATTCTTGCTTTGCTCAAATGAATCTCTGTCGAAATTTTTTAGTATAATATCTTCTTAAATCTTCTTTAATTTAAAGCGAATAACAATACCAAAGGCAAGAGCAATAACGAGTAAAGAACCAAGGAGAAGACCTAAAACTTCGAAATCAATATATTCTTGAGTGTACAAACCAACACGCCCAATAAAGGACTTAGGCAAAGCATCAGACAAAGGACCACCTTCATTAATCAAATGTTTACAACCGCTAATAACGCCATTAACTAATTTAAGAGAAGAAAAGGTTTCATTAACTGCTTGCTGCTCAGCCTGCAAAAGCAAACCAAACAACTCACTACATTCAGGATTATCAGTAAGCAAATCCCTAGCAAAACTAATTTTAGAATTAATACTGTTAATATCCTCATTACCTCGTTCAAGAGCATTCACATAAATAATTGAAAAATCAGTATAATCTAAAGACTTAATATAAGCAGATACATTTATCTCAAAAGGTGCATCTGTACGATATTCATAAGCAGTCAAGTTTAACAATACAGAACCACTAGAAAGAATAGATGGAATATACGTCTTTGAAAACTTCAAAGAAACATTATCGGCAGATGTATTTCCTCCAAGAGTAATACCGGTAAGTGTAACATCCAAAGTATTCTTTAGTTCAATAGGAACAACAACAGAACCATTTTCATAAATAGAAACCATACCAGGCCTGATTAAAACAAATTTTTCAGGAACTTCAACCTCAGTTTCTAAAGGAACAGTAACTGTTTGAATAATAGTATTTGTCGATGAGGAAGAAGAACTAGGAGAATCAGAATCACCCTCTACATGAATAATGTTCATTCCGATAATATTAGAACTTATGTTTAAACCGTGATCATCAGATGCAATAAAATTTGTTACACAATAACCAGACGAGGAAGGTGTGACTATCAAATTGTTATTAGAAAAAGAAAATGATGCAAGTTCATCACAAGAACCAGAAGTATTAATAAAAAAATTCAAAGTGTTAACTTCAGAACCAGAAATAAAACCATTAGAATCAAGATCATCGTCAGGATCGAGGAAAATAATTTCATTAGAACTTTGTAAAAAGAAATTATAAATTGTTTGACGACCAGTAATTGAACGTATACCTGTATAGTTAAGCATATTATTAAGAAATAGAGGAGCACGGTTAGTATTAGTAATGTTTACATGCCAAGTGAAATGATCATAACCAATATCCCAAATTTCCAAAGAAATATTTGTAAGACCACTATCAAAGAAACCAAAACTATACACCCACTGAGCCCCATCAGAATAATTAACCACATGATCAAGAACATCATTAACATACCAAGAAACAAGCATAGACTGATTATCAGTATCTTTTGCAATAATATCAAAGGTAAGTGATGTATCTTCTAAAATCCCAACAGAAGTCTCATTTTCAGTAGGAACAACTGGAGTCATGGAAAGAATAGTTTGATTTAAAGTAGTATTATAAAAAGGGCGAACATGAGTAATATTGGGGAATTCTGTATGACCATACACTGTGAAATTAATTATTTGACTCTCACTCAAATTTGCTAAATCACTTATAGTAATATTCACTGTAAAATTACCAACTTGGTAAGGAGGAGGAGTAAAATTAATCAAACCAGCTGAATCATTAATACGAGTAACAGTAAAATTTTCAAGAATAGTACCAATAAAAGCAAACGAATAATTAAGAGTATCTTGAGAATATACCAAATCTTCATCATATCCGTAAATTATTTTTAAGAAAGGAACTGTTTCAGCAAAAATACCGAAAGTAATATTTTCAAAAGTAGAATGATTAGAATTATCGTCCAAGCGAGGAGGTTCATTAATATTAGTAATATTAAAAGAGATCATGCTTGAATTTGTTTTTCCGACAAGATCACGCAAAGTATAATTCAAAACATACAAACCAATTTCAGTATCATTTGAAAACATACTCATAGTGAAATTTGTTGTAGAACCATCAAAAGAAGGAGACAATAGATTAATTCCGAGTAGAGATTCGATTTGAGAAGAAGTATAATTTGAATAAGTCACATTAAGAGGGTTTGTATAAAATAAATTATCAAGAAGCAAAGTAAGCTGAGAACCCTCAGTATCATTACCAGCAAAATAATTTATGCAAAGAGATTCTTCAGCACAATCACTAGCAACTATAGGGAAAAGAAAAGGAACGAAATTAAAAACAATTGAAATATTAATTGATTCAGAATAATTATATTGAGGAGTACCATTATCAGTAACAAAAACAGTGAAAGAATGATTTCCAAGATAAGAATCATTCATTAAGGATTGGACGGAAGTAATGGTGCCAGTCGTTTGATTAATTATAAATAGAGGAGAACCGCCACCTGAGAAAGTTGGAACAGCCTGTAAAGAATAATTCAAAACATCACCCATGTAAGTCAACATATCGATATCTGTTGCATTCACTCGGTAAATAAAATTCAGTTCTGTTGAACCAGAAAGATCATGGATATCATTCTGAATATTACCAGAGTAATAACTAAGATTATAAATTATAGGAACATCATTTATATTAGTAATATTGAAAAATAAATCAAACACATAATCTGTTTTAAATTCTACAGGATCCATTTTATACTCATGAACAGTTACTTGAACATCACGGCACTCAACAAACACATTACTGTTCAAAGATTGATTAATCTCAAAAAGCGCAGAAGTAGAATTAGAACCATTAGATACTTCAGTAAAAGACCAAGGGTTTGAACCACAAGAAGTAGACAAAGAAAAATTGAAAAAATCATCCGGATCATAGAGATCAGTCGCGTTTAATAAAAAATAAAAAACGGCATCATTTTGAATCCCTGAAACATTCTGATAAGATACATTTGGCGCATGATTAGTTGTATCAATTGTGAGATTGAAATAATCAATAATAAGATCAGTACCATCAGAAAGATTTATTTGAATAGTATAAATATTAATTACTGCTTGAGCATAAGTTGGAATGAAACTATACGAACCATTAGATAATAAATTAATAAAAGATACATTTGTAGTAAAATTAAGAAGATCATTTTCTTCATCAACTTCAGCCATCAGCATCCACGTGCCGGCAGCGACGTTCGCCGGGACAGCATAG
>CAZFEG010000115.1:0-3363 GCA_964517565.1 uncultured Methanosarcinales archaeon | reverse complement strand
ACCTGACGGTATTGTTCCATTTCTGCGATAAATTCTTCAGTTACTTCAGTTACTGTTTCCTGTTCTGACCCTTCGTAATAAGTAAATGCATCTTGTAATACGAATTCCCCATTTTCGTCTAAATAAATATAATATAAATTATATCCAACCATAACAGGTAATGCTCTTCCGTCAAAAACACCTAGTTCAGATTCAGCTTTCACATAAGCTTTAGTTAACTGTTCTTTTAGTTCAAATTGCAGATCAGAAATATTAATCTTGCCATCAGTTTTTTCTAGACGAGCTAGATGAAGTTCTTCATGAACATAATCTTCAAATATAAGCAAATCAGATACTGGAAAGATTTTTTGTATATGTATATTTGCACTAGTTAAATCTGATTTTATAGACTCTTCAGTCAGGCTTTCTTCCCCAGTTTCAACAGACTCTTCTTGGGAGGAAGGTGGTTGAATTATTTCTAACTCAAATAACTGGTGTTGACTATATTCTACCAATCTACCTTTTGAGCTTCTTGAAGTTTTTTTACTTACTAATACACGTATTAAAGTATCGTTTTTTGAAAGAATACCATAAGGTGAAATGTCTATATCGAATTTTTTGTTTTCTTCAAGATCAAGAGTAGTAAAATATTCTTCTGGAGAATAAACAAACATAGTCATATGACTAGGATCCGTAGATGGAGTTGAAAGAGAATCCGTGAATCGCTCAACATAAATTGTGGGTTTTGAATCTTTAGTAAACAAATTTGTGAATTCTTGTTCGTAACGAGCTGGAATAATTGCTCCATCTTTAAATTCTACTGAACTAAATTTCTCATACATCGTGAAGAATTGTTTGAGATTATTAAGTACGTCAAAATTCTCAGGCATTCCTGCTTCGAAAATTTCATCTTTTATGAAGGAGAATTCTATTGGTAAAGACTCTAAATGAGATATAATTAATTCATCTCTTTTAAGAGAAGTTTGTAAAGAAGATTGCGGTATACAATCTTCAGTAGTGGCATCTTTGATATAATTTGGATTAACTGTAGAAAATTTATTTTCTTCAATCAGTTTAGTTTTTGCTTCATGATTTGTTTCAGAGATTCCTCTTGTAGTCCTATCTGTTTTGCAACATTCACATATGCGTTCACCAGGCACATAATCACATTGGAAACGCAAAGCATCATTTATTTCGTCAACATGCCAACAAATACAATGATCAGTATATTCGTCAATTCTGAATATTGGCTCATCAGTTTCCGAACTACAAATAGCTTGTTCTTCTGAATGATCTAATTCATTAAGGTCATCATCTTCAACTTCAACATCAACATCATCTTCAACATCAGTCTCAACTTCAACATCAACATCATCTTCAACATCAGTCTCTACATCATCTTCAACATCAACATCAGTCTCCACTTCAACATCACCTTCAACATCAACATCATCTTCAACTATTGTTTGCGTGTCATCAGAATTAACAATTACCTCAACAGGATCTACACCAAACTCAGGAATACCTTGTTCTTGTCTATCAGAAACACAACACCCACAATTAAGCTTTTCATTCGATTCGCATTGATAAAGAAAACCAGAATTATCTTTATCTTCATGCCAACACTTACATTTTTTATTAATTAATTCATCAATTTTAAGTGTTGATGCGTCGCCAGTATATGTTGAAGATTCAACAGTTATAACAACAGCTGGAATTTCTAAGGTAGAAGTACTTTCAGTATCATCTCCTCTTGGTTGTTCTGCAGGAGTTGCTATTCCTGTTGATTGTTGAGATCCTTCTTTTGCTAGTTCTGCCCAATAACTTATATAAGTATCATACCCTGGAGGTTTTGACTGCAAACCTTCCCGCACACCTGCCTTTTCCATTTCTGCTAAAAGTTTAGAACGTCTATCAAGTATGTCAAGACATATTTTTGATCCAACACCTTTTGAACAATTAGCTCTGAATTCATTTTGAATTGCTAAAAGTTCTGCATAATAATTTCTTCCATCAGGAGAGATTGTTGTTGGTGTATATTCTTTTCTTGAAACAACAGGGTTTTCGTCCGGGAAGACTCTTTCTCCCCATATTCTTCTTCGTTGTGATGGTGAAAGGGTAGAGTCTGAAAGATCATCGGCTCGCCTTGTTGATGTTGTAGTTGAAGTTCCTGAAGTAACCTTTGCATCTTCATAAGTTCTTTTTGCAGGAAAATAGGCTAAATCTAAAAAGAGAATGAAATCATCCACGTCTTCAATCATAGGAAAATCTCCTGAAAGAGGAACATAGCAAATTAGACCAAAATCCACATAATTCTCTTTAATAATTGTAAACAATGCATCTTCAGCCAGGGCGCCTTGGTAAGAAATTTTTTTGTCATCAGGACTTAATAAATATTCTTCAGGAGTACAATATTCATAAAGATCATATTTTTTATAAACACCAAACTCCCCAGTAAATGTAACATCTGTTGGAGTAAAATATTTTTGTAGTTTTTCCTCTTGAACATTATACAATTCTTTTAGTTCTTTAATTTCTTCTTCAGAATAAGCTAGTTCTGATTCTTGAGAGTCTTCCTTTGATGGTGATTCGACCTTTGGCAAAGCTCCAACTTTCACTGCCATAATTGCTTCATATTCTGTTTTATTTACCCATTCTAATTTGTATGCTAATCCAATTTTTAAGTTCGCTCTTTCTTCAACTAAATCATTACAGATACCAATCCATTGACTTGAACATTTAGTGTTTATTTCTTTTTGTACTTTTTTTATTGCTAAAATTCCTTGTTGATAAAAATCTGCTTCTTGAGTTACAAGTGCTTTATTTGTAACAAGCGTTTCTTTCCCACCAGTTTGTGTTGCAACAACAAGGTTATTACCAACATCACCTTCAACCACTATTTCTAAAGCATCTAAAGTAACTACGCCTTTAATTTCTCCGTCTTCTGAAAACTCTGCAATAACAGGAACTTTTGCAGCAATATGTATATCAACGGATTCTCCAAGTTCGATGAGGACATCGTTTTTGTAGGATACTACAGATTTATGATTATTTTTATTCATAAAAAAAGAATAAGCTGTTTGTTTTATTCTTCTCCCATTAAATACATAATTATGGAGGTCAGTATCCTCTTCTAACTGATCATAAGGTATGACTAAAACATTATCATTTTTTATTTTGAAACCTTCAGCTTTCGAACCATCATCTGATTGAACATAAACCTCACATTCTAGTTTTCTTTTTTTGTAAAGGTTTTCTACAAGAAGAGCATTTTTTGTAAAGGTTAATTTAGGAACATTCTTTTCATGAATCGAAAGTCCAAATTCTAATTATACTATCCTGCATTAGCTTTACACTTTTGACTATGTTTGTAGTGGTAACAAA
>CAZFEG010000114.1:0-3384 GCA_964517565.1 uncultured Methanosarcinales archaeon | reverse complement strand
GTATGTGCTACTTTTTAGTCCTAGAAGATAGTCTATGATTATTGGTTCACTGCTTTTTGTATTTTTAGAGATGTGTATAAAGTATGCTTGTGTATAATTGCCTATGTTTCTTAGTGTGAGTAAATCATGATTTTCTGTTGTGCTAAGATGGTTTTTTATTATCTTTGCATATTTTTCATTTTCAACTGCGCGTCTTATACAAGAAATCTTTGTTTCTTGAGAAACATGTACTTTTGTTTTCTCTGCTTTTTCTTGTTCTTCGGTGAAGAGTGCAACGTATTCTTTTTCTTCTAAAATTTGCAATTTCCTTTTTTTCTTCATCTCTTTAGAAAAAATATTTTGCGCTTCTTTTCTAAATTGTTCTTTAGCAGTTTCAAGCCATGAAGGTATTTGTTTACTTGTCATTTTAACCCACATTCCCCTCAAGTTCTAATTCGATAAGTTTGTTAAGTTCAACAGCGTATTCTAAAGGTAATTCTCTTACTATTGGTTCTATGAATCCGCTGACAATAAGTTTTATTGCTTCACTTCGACTAATGCCTCTTGACATAAGGTAGAATATTTCTTCGTCTCCAATCTTTCCTACTGTTGCTTCATGTACAACGTTTGTTTCGTTGTTGTAGACTTGAATTTTTGGATATGTGTTTGATATAGATTTTTTGTCTAGTAGAAGTGCATCACAATTTGTTGATGTACTTGTATTCTTTGCGTTCTTTGCAATAAGTACATGTCCTCTGTATGTTGTAATGCCTCCATCTTTGCTTATACTTTTTGCTTCGATGGTTGATGTAGTGTTTGATGCGAGGTGTATTGCTTTTGCTCCTGTATCTTGATTTTGTCCTTTCCCTGCAAATGCGATTCCTAAACTATCTGCTCTTGCTCCTTCACCGACAAGTACGCTTGTTGGGTAGAGCATTGTTATTCCACTTCCTAAGTTTCCGTTAACCCATTCAACTATGGCATCTTTATGAACTATTGCTCTTTTTGTATTAAGATTAAATGTATTTTTTGACCAGTTCTCAACACTACTATATCTAATTCTTGCTCCGTTTAATACATGGAGTTCAACGCATCCTGCGTGTATCGAACTTTTTTCGTATCTTGGCGCGCTACATCCTTCAATGTAACTTACTTCTGCTCCATCATCAACGATAATAAGTGTGTGTTCAAATTGTCCTCCGCTTTCTGCATTCATTCTAAAGTATGCTTGCAGTGGAAGTTCGACTTTCACACCTTTTGGAATATAAATGAATGTTCCTCCACTCCATACTGATGCGTGAAGCATGATGAATTTATGATCTGAGATTGGTATGCATGTTGTCATAAAATATTTTTTTACAAGTTCTGGATATTTGCGTACTGCCTCGTCCATATTTTCAAATATAACTCCTTTGTCACTCCATTCTTTTTTGAGATTGTGATATATTATTTCTGAATCGTATTGTGCTCCTACTCCTCCGAGTGCTCGCTGTTCTGCTTTTGGTATTCCTATTTTTTCAAATGTTCGTTTTATTTCTTTTGGTACTTCTTCCCATGTTGTATTTTCTTTTGTTCCTGGTCGAACAAAATATCTTATTTGATCTAAGTCAAGTTCATCAAGGTTCGGTCCCCAATCAGGAAATGGTGTCTCGTTGTAGAGTTTGAGTGCATCGAGTCTTTTTTGTAACATCCATGATGGTTCGTTTTTTGTTTTTGAAATTTCTTGAACAAGTTTTTCATTAAGTTCTCCTGGATTTGATTTGTATCGAGAAGTATCTTTATCTGCTTGTTCGTAGAGTTGTCTGTCTATTTCAAATCCTGGGTCTATTTGTTCTTCCATTTTTTATCATGTATGTAGTATTGTTTTTGGGAAACAAAGGTCGCAATCTTTTTTTATTTCTTTGCTGTGTGCACGGTGATAGTTACAAACAAGTTCTTGTATAAGTTTGTGGTTAAGAAGTTTCATGAGTTCTTTCATCATATCTCCGCCTTCTTGCATAAGTAATTGTGCTGATTTTTGTATTTCTTCTTTCATTGCTTTTGTAAGTCTTACGTCTGTTGCTCGTTTCTCATTAATGTATTGTGAGATTGCTGGTGCACTTACTCCTAGAATTTCTGCTGTTCGTTTTTGACTGAGTTTGTGTTCTTTTATAAGAACTAATGCTAACTCTTTACGAATAACAGGCAAGACATACCATATTTGTATTTCTTGAGGTAGGAGCTGAGACATAAAAATAACAATCGTTAACTTCTTTATAAAGATTATGCTGGAGCTTCTATTTTTTTTAGTTTTCTCATTTAAAGCAAAATTGTTGTGCTTATTTTGCCCACTTTAATTCACAGTTCTATAAAGTTTAAAAAGCCCAGCACCTTACACTGGAGAAGGTGAAAGATATGAATCCATTTGAAAATGCTCAAAAACAGTTACATAATGCATTAGATGCAGCCGGTTTACAAGAAAAAGACGTTGAATTTCTTAAATTTCCTAAACGCGCAGTCCATGTTTCTTTCCCTGTGAAGTTAGATAATGGAACTGTCAAATTCTTTCAAGGTTTTAGAATTCTCTATAATGATACTCGTGGTCCAGGAAAAGGTGGTATTCGGTTTCATCCTCAAGTTGATGAACATGAAGTTAAGGCTTTATCTTTCTGGATGACTATAAAAAATTCTGTTGTTGATATTCCTCTTGGTGGAGGAAAAGGTGGTGTTATTATTAATCCTAAAGATCACAGTGAATCTGAACTTGAACGAGTTTCTCGAGGTTTTATTCGTGCGCTTCATCAAGTCTTAGGTCCTCAACAAGATGTTCCTGCACCTGATGTATACACCACTCCTCAAATCATGTCTTGGATGCTTGATGAATATGAAACTATTATTTCAAAGCATGCTCCTGGTTTGATTACTGGTAAGCCTTTAGAACTTGGTGGAAGTCAAGCTCGCGGTTATTCAACTGCTATGGGTGGTGCTTATGTTCTTAAGGAGGTTGCTGAACTTTTTGACTATGATCCTGTAAAAACTTCTGTTGTTATACAAGGTTTTGGTAATGCTGGTATGCATATGGCAAGAATTTTATCTGGTTGGAATTACAAAATAATTGGTATTAGTGATTCTTCTGTTGCTCTTCATGATGATAATGGTATTGATATAACTAAAGCTATGGCATACAAAGCTGCAAACAGATCTCTAAAAGGTTTTGGTCCTAAAGAAATTTCTAATGCGGAACTTCTTGCATTAAAAGCAGATATTTTAGTTCCTGCAGCTCTTGAAAGTGTGATTACTAAAGAGAATGCTGACACAATTAATTCTAAAGTTATTATTGAACTTGCTAATGGTCCTATCACTCCTGATGGCGATGAAATTTTAGAAAAGAATAGATGCGCATGTCTTTCAGATCTTAGTACGGCA
>CAZFEG010000113.1:0-3476 GCA_964517565.1 uncultured Methanosarcinales archaeon | reverse complement strand
TTACGAAACTCCTGCAAGCATATACTTAGGTGTCAAGTGAATACAGGATAGAACAGTAATTTTATTTCAGATAATGAGAAAATAGCTATTTCAGTACTAGAGAAAACACCTGAAAGCAATATCAAAATAATAAGTATAATTATTGTAAGAATCATTCCTTCCTAATACACCTAACAGGGTTACACTATAATCTATTTATAAAGCTTAGTATTCTACCACACTATCTAGAATAATTCGCACATTGCATCAAAGGATTTTTTTTTATACGTGCTGCCGCAGGCGCACTTCGGAATCAAGGAACGAAACCCTTGGCTAGAAACCTTTATAAAGGGTTTTCAGTTCCTAGAGAGTACTATGGAAATAAAAATTCTTGAAAGTGAAAAAAATCGTCTCGTTTTCCAATTAATTGGAGCAGATCATACATTTTGTAATGCCCTTAAGAAGGAACTTACAAACGTTAAAGGTGTTGATATCGCTACATACGCAATTGAGCATCCTCAAATTGGTATTCCAAAAATCCATATTGAAACCAAAGGCGCTACAAGCCCTAAATCAGCTTTACAAAAAGCAGTTTCTGCTCTTAAAAGCCATAATAAAGAGTTTTTAACAGCTTTTAACAAATCTGTTAAATAATTATTTAGAATTACTTCTAGAAACACATATCTTTAAGAGTACTAAGTCACTTTGCTCATTTATAGAAATGACTTCAATTGATAGTTTAATAGATAAATGGCAAGCAACAAGTGAAACTTCTGGTAAAAATATTAATTTAATTCCACTTAAAAGATTAACTTCTACAACTCAAAAAAATGGGAGAATAAAAACTAAACTTCCCAAATTAAAAGGCGCACTTAAAGAATCCGCCGCATTATTATACAAAAGTCCTGATACTTATTCTCTTTATGAAATTGATACATTACATGAACTACATTCTCTTGGTCTTGATGAGATTATTTCTCGAAAAAAAATACATGTCTCTTGGTCAGATCATCAATTAATGATTGCACACACAGCAAGTCATAAAGGAACAATAGCTGGCATTAGAGCTCATAAATCTAAAAAAGAAGATAAAATATCTTGGTTAGAAACAGCAGTTCAAGATTTTGAAAAATCTATTAACCATATAACTAGTGAAAAAATGAAACTCCGTCCCGAAGATTTTAAATTCATTATGGTAACATACAGACGTCTAAGCTTTGCATCAAAATATTTGGGAAATCTAGTTGAAGATAATTTTGAGTGGAGAAAAAAAGAAGTTGATGCAATAGAACAAGCAGGAATTTACAATCTAACAACAAATGCAAGCAAAGGCACACTGCAAATAGCTAGAGCAAAAAGAGAGAGTAATAAACAATTTAAATTAACAAAAAAGAAAAAAGAAAAAATTCATTGGGCAACAAAAGCATATGAAACTAGCCTTATTCATGCAGATCTTATTGAGAGTAAAACAGATTCTGAAAAGATGGCCAAGACGTATTCAGGTGTAAACTGGTACATTATGCAACTAATGGAGCTTACAGATTATGATCCTGTATGGCTTGATAAAAATATTGCTATGGGGAAAAAGATTATTGAATTCGCAAAACAATCAAATAATCACGATCGTTTAATTGAAGGTTACACAACAATTGCTGGAACATATAGACGACAATTAGGAATCTACAGAAATCAAAAGGGTGCAAAGGAAAAGGTTCGTTACGAAACTAAAGATCTAATGAATATCGCAGTCAATCTCTACGATTTATTATTAGAAGAAGCAGAATTTAGGGAGCTGCATCAATTGGGTGATGTTGTAAGAGCGTATGAAGAAGCATCAATAACAGCATATCACATCTATAGATCCGATAAAAAAAATGATAAATGGTTTGAAAATAATGCTAAAGCCGCAAAGAAAGTATATAGACTAATAAAACAAGAAGATCCAGAAAAAGCTGCAGAAATTTATGCAAAAGTGACAGTAACTGGAGCATTTGTTATGAGAAATAATAAAAAACATGCAAAAACCGTTCTTGAAATGACAACTGATGCCATTGAATTAATTGAAGAAAGATTATTATTAGGTAATAGAGAGGTATATGGTCCAATTTTGAGTAGCTTGCATTCACGGCAATATGATGCACAAGAACGGTCTTTACGAAGCACTCGAAAAGGAAAAAATAAACATCGAGGAAAGAAAAGATATTAATCAAGAGATAAAAATGAGCAAAAAGGAAATAATTGATATACAAAATCTTGCAGAATTAATTAACAAAAAATATATTGGAACAAATGTTGTTACAACAGAAGTAGTTGTTAGTCTTAAAGATCATAATCTTCTTATGCCTGTTATTGTTTCAAATACTTGGAGTAGAATAATTACTACAACTGCACTTCACAAAGGATACTTTCTTTTTGAAAAGTTTGTTTACGACGAAAGCGTACCAAACAAACATAGCGCATATCAGTTTATGCTTCGAAATGCCTTTGGTTCTGATGACTTGTATGTTGAAAAAAGTATAAGAAAAGGAAATAAAGAAGAACACATATCGTTCCTAAAGAATAGCTTACAAGCTCACGTTGATAAATATGTAGAAACTTTTAAAAAAATTAATGAACTCTATAAACGCTTGCCTGCAAAAGAAAAGATTCCAGGCGTAAGAAAATTTTTAAATCTAGCACAATTTAAAGGATCCTTTTGAAAAAATTATTTTTTCTTAGAAACCTTTTTTGGTTTTTGAACTTGACGATTATAAATTGACCGTGTTGGGAAAGGTATTTCTATTCCTTCAGTATTTAATGCATCATATACTTTTGTTGTTATTCTATCAATCATAAAATAACGTTCGCGGTAATCAGAAATATAAAATAAGAAATCAAAATCTAAAGAGTAATCCGCCATTTTCATGAATCGTACAGTTCGTTTTGGAAATTTAAGAACTGATTTTTCTCCTTTCAAAGTATTCAATAAAGTTTTTTTGACATGTTCAACATCTGATCCATAAGCGACACTTACTGGTACGAGTACACGTATTGTTGCTGTTGGTTGCGCTAAATTCGCTATTTTTGAATTTGCTAACATCCCATTTGGCACTATAAGATAATCATTGTCAAAAGTTTTTATTTTTGTTGAACGTAAATTTATTTCAACAACTTCTCCAATTTCTCCAGAGTCAAGTCGTATCACTTGGTGTTTTTCAAATGAATTATCACTTGTTAAGGCAATTCCTCCGAAAATATTTTTCATAGAATCTTGAAATGCAAAACCTAAAATTACACCTATTACTCCAAAGGATGCAACAATTCCGCCAACTTGCACGCCCCAGAGTTGTAGGACAAGTGCAATCGCTATAAAGAAGAAAAGTATTTTTGCTAGACTCTTAATCAATGGAACTATTTCTGCATGAAATGATTCTTGTTGTGATTGTTGGTGTTTTATTTTTAACCAGTAATCAACCAAAATATTTGATACGCCTATGACCATGTATAAAATAATAAAT
>CAZFEG010000112.1:0-3579 GCA_964517565.1 uncultured Methanosarcinales archaeon | reverse complement strand
CATTGCCAGACCCATATAGCAGTGGTTTAGACTATAATACTTCTAGTACAAGGTCTTTATATGACCCAAAGAAAGATGCTTCACAGAGAGGTTATGTCAGCCCTGAACAATCAGACATAGCTAGGGAAAGAGAACTAGAAGTTCAAAAAAGAAAACAAGATAGACTTAATACTTATAAATACTAATATGGCAACAAATTTTTATAGAACAAAAGACCCACGAACTGGGCAAGATGTCATGAAGGAAGTAGGAACAGATAGATATATTGGTCCTACAGAGTTTGGTCAAGGGGCTGGCTTCTCAGAAGCTAGACCAACAAACGCAAGACCAACAACACCTACTACAAACACAACATCTAAACTGGGAGCTTATAAGTCTAATCAGAAGTTTTTAGATTTAGTAAAACAAGCTATCCAGAAGAAACAAGGAATGAATAAAGACATTCAAAGCTCAAGAGATTATTGGAGAACTCAACAAAGAGACCCAATGACATTCACAAATGAAAGTCTTCAACTAGCAACACCAGCACAGCAACAATCTTTAAGAGAAAAGAGATATGCAACAGCTGGAGCACATTTGCAAGGATTAACAGAAGAGGAAAAATATCGTGGAGGAAGACTTGACGATGTCTTAGCAGAGCTAGAAACGACAAGAAAAGGTGAAGCAGATGCTGTCAATAATGACGAAATAAGTGAAGGCAGAAGATTAGACCAATTACTCAAAAAGAAAAGTCTTGGAAGTAATCCAACAATTTCAGATATAGAAGGTTCATATATAAGTGATGACGGTAATAGGGTTGGTAACAAAACTGGAGGAACATTATCATGGAGAAACAACAACTCTGGAAATCTAAAATACTCAGATTGGCAAAAGGAGTATGGGGCTATTAAAGATCCAAATTCAGCATTCGCAGTATTTCCTGATGAAAAATCTGCTAGAAGTGCATACAAAGCATTATTAACATCTCCAACTGGTATTTACTCTGGATTAACTTCAGATAAGGCAATGTTGAAATGGTCTAGCGATTATAGCGGAGACCCTAGGGCATATGACTATCAAAAGCTTGTAACATTAGGTGCTCCAGCAGTATCTAAAGATTTAAGCAAGTTTACAGATGATGAATGGAACAAACTATTTGAAGCACAGAGAAAAGCTGAAGGATGGACAGTAGGAACAACACTAGATTCAACCACACTTCAACACGATACATGGACAGAAGCCGCAACAAGAGCACTCGCTCTAAAGACTGGTATAAGCTCAACTGAACTATGGGGGAACTTTACAGATGCAGAACTAGATGCGAAAGCACTAGAAGCTGGAACAGACTTAATTGCTGAAATGATGGGTGGACTGAAGGCTAATGAAATATTAAGCACAAGTATCAAAGATAAAACTGCATTAGAATACATTCTTAGACTTAAGTATGAACTAGATGCTACAGATGCAGAAATAGAGGAGTTCATGAAAGAAATGGGAATGCCAACTACTAAAGGTAAGGACTCGAATGGTGACCCTATCAAGGTCTTAGACTTACTAGAAGATATAATTAACCCAATATAAAAAAATGGCTACTTTTGATAAAGGAAAAGCAGACAAGTTACTAGAACTATACAGACAAAAGAAAGCTGCTGGTCCACAAAAAATACAAGTTAAGAATCCTTATTCTAGGACAAGTGTTGACTATGAATCATTAGCTAGAGATACAAGTCAGGCTAATGTACAGCAACAAGATATAACTGTTCCACAGAAACAACCTCTATTAGATAGAGTAGGTTCTTATGTCGCACCACAAGAGAAGGCTAGAACTGTTGATTTCTTACGTGAACTGCCAGGAGCAGCAAAACAGATTGGATTAGATAAACCAGTAACAGGATTAGGCTGGAACGTACTTAAAAATACTGTTAGTAAACTAGGAGAATTTATCGATAAAGGTGGAGCACAGGCTATTTCTGCATTATCATCTCCTATAGAAGCATATACAGAATTAAATACAGCAGGAGATTTAGAGAAGAATAGATTGAATCCATCATCAGAACTTAGAGATTTTAAAAAGGTATGGAAGACTGCAGCTGATATTTGGGCAGGACGTGCTAATGAAATAGGACATCCATTAGAAGACTTATTCACTCCAGATGAACCAGGTAAAGGAATGAGAGCATTAGTAGAACAACCTGCGCAAGAAGCTGCACAGAGCTTTTATGATGACACAAGTTTAGGGAATAGAGTTAAACAGATTGCTAAATTAACTGGACTAGGAGTAGAATCTATATTTGGTAACCCTTTTTACTTATTTAATATAAGCGGATTGTCAAAGGGAAGTTTTAAGATACCTAAAGAACAAAGAGCATTAACACTCCAAGGTTTGTTAAACCCAGAGAAAGACTCTGCGTTAAGAGTATTAGGTTTAGAAAAAGGAGCAACTAATGTTGAGATTAAACTAGCCTACAGGAAACTAGCTCACAAATATCATCCAGATAAAGTTGGCGGAGATGAAGCTTTATTTAAAACAATCAATGATGCTTATGCATCTTTAACGAAGAATAAACAATTTGCAATACCATACAAGGAACCTGTCAAACCAACAGGAACGCCAGTAAGAACAACTCCAGGAGGATTACAAGGAGGATCAAGTAGACAGATATTACAAGAAGGAGTCAGTCAGAAACCAGTTATCCCATCACAAAACACTCCACTCGCTGCATTCCAAATGGTAAATTCAGCACAGCAGAAAGCAATAAATACGATCGTACAAAAGCTAGAGAAAGCAAAGGCTAAAAAAACAAAGCTAATTGCTGAAGGCAGAGATGTAGTTGCTACAAAGAAATCACTAGCAACAATAAACAAAACAATAGAAAAGATTAAAGCTAAGCTAAACACAGCACAGGACAATCAAGATATTACAACAGGTCCAGTATCTGCACCAAAGATAGTATCTCCAACGATAGAACTTCCAGCACCAGAAACAGTTATACCTCTTAGACAACCTAATACAGATATTGTTGTTTGGAATGATAGAGCTAAAACAGAGATAGCAAAACCAACAACAAGAATATCAACAGTAAAGCCTGGAACAATAATAAAGACACCAGTTAGAAATACAGCACAAATAGACAATAAAACAACAAAAATACCAGTTAGAAAGACAGCTCCGATAGTAATTAGAGAGCCTAAATCATATAGTCAGATAGCCAAAGAATCTTCAGCAAGAGATGTTAGTAAAAAGAGCTCAGCAATACAAAGATTGATTGCAGGAAGGAAGGGAACTAAAACAGTTGCTAGAACAGAGCCAAAAACAGCTACAATATCAATACCTAAAGAGAGTAAACGGTTTGTGACTGATGTGGATTTGTTTAAGAAACTGACAAAGATGAAGAAAGATGGCAAGACTGAAAACGACTTCATGATGCTTGAAGCAAAAGCAGCAGAGGACTTTGCAGCTGGAAAAACAACCACAGATAAGTCAATAGCTATAAACGACTTCATAGAAGACAACTTCAGAAAATCTGGAGGAAGACTATACTCAAAGACATCTAAAACAATAGACACAGCCGCTAAAAGAGGTGTAAAAAAAGTAGAGCC
>CAZFEG010000111.1:0-3605 GCA_964517565.1 uncultured Methanosarcinales archaeon | reverse complement strand
TCTACAAAAATCTCAGGAAGATTAACACCATCAGTTGCATAACAAGGAGGACTAGGAGTATAACAAAGACCATCAATACAAACTTGATCAGCAAGAGTACAATTATGAGTAACAGACTGAGAAATATTATTCGTATCACAAATATATTCGGTTAAAACACCGAATCCATCACATATATCATTATCAGTTCCAGTATTAGAACTTACATAACTTGCATTAAAAAAATCCGGACCAAAATCCCCATCTAAACAGTGGGAAGGAGGAGGAGGAGGAGGAGGGGCAGCAGTATCATTAAATCTAGTACGAGCAATAATTGATCCGGTAGAAACAACCTGCTTTGTACCAGAACCAGGAATATAATATACTTCTAATAAATATTTTGTTTTAGAATCAAGAGCATCATTAAACTGTGCATCCGTGAAAGAACAATCAACACCATCAATAAAAACGAAACGTATATCATCACCACCACCTTTAGGAGCAAGAACGAAATTTGTATCATCATCATTCAAATCAGTTATCTTAGAAGACAAACAAAACGAAGTACCATCCACAGCTTGAAGACGAACACTACTAATATTAGCACGCTCATCTAAATTATTAACTAAATTCATATCAAGTATAAACTCATCAGTAGAACGCATAGTCATAAAAAAATCCGAACAAGCTAAACTACCATCTAAAGAACAATATGGTTGAATATAAGTATCACCTTCAAAAACACCAAGATATGCAAGACCTGAAAAAGATACAAGAATAAGAAGCATAGCCCAACCATAAGTCATAGTAAACTCAAGCGCCATCTGGCCAAACCTAGAACACCTCTTTACCATATTACTAACATCTAAGAAAGAGAGTATTTAAACCTTACGTTAAAAAATACAAAATAGAAACAAAAGAAATTAAACAATACAAGAAAAATTATTTCTGAATAATACCGAAACCAATAAGACGGAAACGATTACCAACACGCCGAGAAATAGTAACTTTGTCACCAATAGCAGCACAAACAGGAAGTTTCAATTTACAATGAGCAATACCTTTAGCAAGTTTCACAACAACACCAACAGTCTTTGCACTATTTACATTAAGCATAAGCATCTCTTGAGTACGAAGAGGATCAACTTTGTAGTCTTCACCAACATTAACTACTCTCTCAAGAATAGTAGTCTTAATTCGTAAATCAGACCATACAGGAGGCAAAGTACCAGGATGACCAATAAGATTTCCTGTAAGATGATCACCTTTTACAATAGAAGGATCAAGACCCATAAGAATACTAGCACTACCACCAGGATGAAGCTCATCAACTTGTTCACCGCCAGTCATAAGACCACGAACTGTAGTAAACAAAGGTTTTGCAACAAGTTTATTTGCTTCTTCAACTAAACGACCAGGACGAAGTTCAAGTTTATCACCAACTTTAAACTTCCCTGAAACAACGCTCCCACCAAGAATACCACCAATAAGTTTACCAGATTTAGTACCAGGCTTATTCACATCAAAAGAACGTGCAACAAAAAATAAAGGATTATCAGAATCATTACGAGCAGGTGTTGGAATAGTTGTTTCAATTGCATCAAGCAAAAGATCCATATTTACACCTTGCTGTGCACTAATAGGAACGATAGGAGCATCAACAAAAGATGTACCTTTAATGAAAGATTTTATTTGAGCATAATTTCTTAAAGCTCTTTCTTCAGAAACTAAATCAATTTTATTCTGAACAATAATAACATTTTTTATACCTGAAAGTTCTAAGGCCATTAAATGTTCTTGAGTTTGAGGTTGAGGACAAGTTTCATTTGCTGCAACAAGTAAAATAGCACCATCCATAATAGTAGCTCCAGAAAGCATAGTAGCCATTAAACTTTCGTGACCAGGAGCATCAACAAAGAAATCTTACAAACAAATTCTGCAGGTTTACCAGACACAGGATGTTTTTCAAGAGTAGTATAACAATCAGGCGCATCTAAAGAAGAATCTTTACGAATAATAGTATCAGCATAACCAAGACGAATAGTAATACCTCGTTTTAATTCTTCAGAATGAGTATCAGTCCACTTGCCAGAAAGCTGCTCAGTTAAAGTTGTCTTTCCATGATCTACATGACCAACTAAACCAATATTAACTTCAGGTTGAACAGGTGCATCAGATGTTTTTTTTGAAGAAGACTTCTTAACAGACATAATGACAAGAACTAGATGAGGCTTTATAAATTTAACTCGAAGAGAAGATCTAAATGAACGCAAAAAGGCGTGAACAAAGTGTCTTAGTTCAAGACAAAAATAAGTACATAATTTTGCAGTTAATAAAAAAGTCAGTGAAGAAATTAGGAAATACTTACGTCGTAATCAGTCCAAGGGGAAGGCTTATAAAGAGAAGTGTTATTCTAGTTGTTGAACGGTCAAAGCGATGTGGTTCTACCCGATCCCGTTTCGAACTCGGAAGTCAAGCACATCTACGTTCTTTGCTGTACTGCGCTTACGCGCGGGAACCTTGGAAAGCTGTTCACCTTTTTTTCTTAATAAAAATTCCGAGACCTAGAAATAGCACTCATAAAAATAATAATTCTCTAAAGAAATTTTCTTAAAACAAAAAAATTACTCCATTAATAGATTAGAGGAGGTTCAGTTGGAAAAGAACTATTAATATAAGGTTGGAAAAGAACATCATTATCTGTAACACCTATAACTATATCACCAGAAATAATTTTTGGCAAAGCCATAGTCTCATCAAGTTCATAAAAAATCTTCACATCATACACTTGTTTCCCAGCATAATTCAAAGTTCCTAAATCAGATCCATTGCAAAGAACAGTTCCAACAGCACCAACAGCAAGACGGGCAGGACTAGTCAGATTAAAGTATAATCCATTATCCATTCCAGGAAACATGCAAATATAACCAGTGATAATAATCGCACCAGAATTATAATTAGTAAATTCAAAAGCATAATCCCCAGAAGAAAGACCATAAAAAGAACCACAATTAAGTTTTGCACCTAAATCACAACGAGTAGGGATTTGATCAGTAACATCACCAATACCCGCATAAGCCATAACACCAATAACGCCAATGATAGCAAGTATAGCCCAACCATACGTAGTCAAATATTCAAGGGAAGATTGTGCTTTTTTCATAAATAGTTCACCAAAAAACTGCTCAAAAACAAAATAAGTTTTTTGCACCTCTCGCAAGCTCAAGCATGCTTAAAAACAAAAACATTTTTAGCACATTCTTGCTACGCTCAAATGAATAAAAGAAAAAAATAAAAAAAAATTAAAAAAAAGACTTATTCACGAACAGTCGTAGTCATAGCACCAATTGCTAGATTCTCAATATTCGAGTTTCCCTTAGTATAATATACCTCTAGATTGAACGTTTTCTTCTGACCTTTAAATTCATCGAATGCACCAGCTATAAGATCAACTCGGAAATCAGTTTGAGTCCCACGAACAAGCAAAGGGTTTGGACCTGACGTGTTAGTCACAGATGTAGCAGTAAACCAATCAGTACCATCTTTTTCCATTATTTTAATAGAAGTTATATTAACTTTAACAGGTAAATTGTTTCTAATCTGAATATCTAACGTAGACTCATTAA
>CAZFEG010000110.1:0-3621 GCA_964517565.1 uncultured Methanosarcinales archaeon | reverse complement strand
TAGAAACAATTTGCAAGTCTTGATCAACATCAGTATTACTATATATTTCTATAGTATCCATTAAGCCGTAAGAATCATTCACAAGATAATAACTGTGATCTTGATTACCGATTGAGAAAGCGAGAACTTCAGCATCAACTACAGTTGATTCATTCGTTAAAACAATAGGATCCTCACCAACATTATTTTGAGACTCAGTATCATCAACATTTGAATTAAAAATTTTAAAGTACAAAGTATCAACGAGGCGCGATGCATTATAATACCAATAATTACCGATAAAAGCGTCAGCTCTATACATACCATCTTTTGATGGAATCCAATCAAAGCCTGCGTGACCAGTTGTATCTGTTGAAAGATTATACACAAGACGCAAGTCATCAATAAAAACTTCTGCAGAGATATTTGTGGATCCATTATTTACTGTAATAAATTTTAGCTCAGTAAGTGTTGCGCTTGTTAGGAAGGTAAGATTATCAATACGAGGAGTGAAATATTTCCAACCAGTAAATGAACCAAGACTAAGAAGGTGATTTGGACCAGCAAAATTACTGAAGTTCACATAATGAGTGAGATTCAATGAATCAGAATACATCCAGAAAGTAAAGTATTCCGCAGTTGAAACATTCAGACTAGAAGTAGACAACCATACAGTCTCAGTACTATTTTGAGGAGGAATGTTTGAAATATTAATGAAAAGACTAGACTCTTTTTCACGAACTTGTAAACCGGACCGGCCAGCTGTTGCGTTTGTTAATCCAATCTCGTCAAAAGACCAACGTTCTATATTTTCATCATAGGCAAGTAAAGTCATAGGGATATCTTCCATATCGCCCCAAATGTCGGATGACGCAGAAAGTTCACTTGCAAAAGTCTCTGAAGGTCCTAAGAAAAGAATATCATCATAAGATGTTTTCTCAACAAAGAGACTTACTAGTTGTAAGTTTGCAGGATTTGTATCTGTAGAATTTAATCCTAAAAGAATAGAATCAATTACGTCAGGCAAAGTAATATTATACTCTTCAGTTGAAAATGAAGTATTAGCATTATACGAAATAATAGTTGATAAAGTGCCATTACTTATTATTGAAAGGTTCCAAATCATATTTGCATCAAGACTAAATAATTCCAATTCTAAACTATCATAATCAACAAGCCCAAGACTTGTATTCTCTAATTCCACACTGAAAGAAGTTGAAGTAGTAAATGAACTCACATCACCAACAGTTGTAATAGTACCTGTTCCAGAAGACTGGTTCCAAGGTATTGCATTTGAATTTGTTACGTTCTCATTTGAAACATATGAAGCAGAACCATTGAAGAAGGTTATATTCTTTAAAAAACCAGGATAATACACCGTAACATTTACAGGATATTCATCTTTTGAGATTAGGTTATTTATTGAGCTTTCTTTAATAGAAACATTCATTGTTATTGGATCAGTATACAAATTAACAAGTTCGTTAGAACTAGGATCAACCCAATCAGGTAGGGTAAGCACTCTCACTTCAACAGGAGTTGAAAAAGTATCTGATGATGAATTATAATATAATTTTGTAGCGTTTGCAGATAAAGAATGCAGGCCAGGAACAACGTTTGATGGAATCGTCCAGTTATAAGAACAAAGACCAAAACTATTTGTCATGCAAGATGTTATAGTCGTTGAATTATATTTCAATGTAACATTGACGTCAACCACACCAGTACCAAGACCAATATCAGAAACGTTAGCAGAAAGAAGAACACCGTAGGAAACAGAAGATTCGTTTAATGGATATTCTGTAGAAAGATTATCATCTCGATATACAAGAACAGGTGAGAGACTGAGATTAAGAGAATACAAATCATACATAATTGTTGAATCATTTACAAGGGAATTGACTACATGATAGAAACCTGAATCAAGAATCTCGCAACTAAATGTATGATTTCCTAGAGAATATGATGAAAAATCAGTGAAAACATACGTGCTATTACCGCCAGTTGAACTTGTGCTTAAATCATCCATCCATAAGATACTGTCATTTTTCCAAGTTGCATTTACAAGATAGGATGTAATACCTGAAAGAGCATAATCACTCGTGTTCTGATAGACGGCAGAATCGTATACTTGACAAGTGAAGTTGTGTGCTTGATCTCTATAATGGGACGCTTCAAGAAGAGATGAAGCGAAGCGAATATTTGCGCGAGCAAAGACAGACGTATTTCTTGAATCATTTATTTGATTAAAATATTGTTTAGATGCAGCTGCAATAATTGAATAATTGCCAAGAGAATAATTATAAGGTATAGACCAAGCAGTATCAAAACCAGAACCTAAATAGGTAAGGTTACCATTAGAATGCAAAGCGTACCAAGCAAGTGACGGTGAAGAAACAGACAAGCCATAATAATCTTTAACTGTTGCATTGAACAAAAGGTTATCAAGTTTATGAACTTGTGAAGGGATACTTGTTGTAATATCCACAGTTAAATTTTCTGTAAGATTAAACACTGCGTTCAAACTTGTATTATCTGTAACCGCATAATAACCCACACCATCTTCTCTCAAATCATAAATTTGAACAGAGATATTATGTGGACCAACTGCAAAGGATTGATTAGACTGCAAGGCATACGTGCAAATACCGCTTGCGTTCGTTTGTGAAGAACCTAAATATCTTGAACTACCATCAAAAATGTCTGACCAATTACAAGTATAATTATTAATTGGCGCACCTGAACCAACAGAAGCAATTCCTACTTGGAAACTTGTTGTCCCATTTGCTCGTAATAAAGATGTGTTCGTTACAGAAATAGTTGTAAGAGAAACATATTCCCAAACTTCAATAGATGTACGAGATGAATTTAGTGAAGCATTGTAAAATATTGAATCATTATGATCAATTGAACAAGTTATATTATATGCCCCGCTTGTGAGTCCTGTGAAATTCATTGTTGTTTGAACAAGGCCGCTGGAATTTGTTGAAAGGTTAACTTGTTTATCTCCTTGACCAAGAGTGATTGAGATAGGATAATTATTAATTGCAATTGAGGAGATGTTGCTATCATTCACACTACAAATAACAGATAAATTATCACTCAGGTTAAACAAGGTTTGTGTTGGAGAAAATAAACTCACACTAGCCCAACCATAGACATCAATAGTTCTGTTTGCATAATCTGTTGAATGGTTTTCTTTTGTTGCATTTGCAAGGAGTAAAAATCTACCAGGTTTAGGCGTTAGATACCAGTCAAAGACATACGTTCCATTATACATATCGCCAAGAGAATCAGTCCATGAACCGTTTGTTAATGACCAAGAGACTGTCGCGTCACTTATATTTGAGAAAGCATCAGCAACACTTGCATTAAATAACATGGCATCTCCTCGATGATAGATTGAGAGATTCTGAGGATTCTCAATTGTTAACGTAAGATTCTCAGTTAAAGTCGCAGTTGTTACTAGTTCATCAACTGCAAGATCAATATAACGAGTAAGGTTTTCACTAGCGTTCACATGAAGATTATGAAGACCGACTGAATCAGAAACGTTTGTCTCCCAGTAAAAAATACAATTTCCACTAGCATTTGTTAAAGAAGTTCCAATCCCAAATGAAACTTTAATTTTTCGTTGGAAAT
>CAZFEG010000109.1:0-3637 GCA_964517565.1 uncultured Methanosarcinales archaeon | reverse complement strand
CTTTTGATTTTTTAGTCAGGAACACAGGCAATTCGCAGTTTTATTCCTTGCCTAAACTGTAAGCTACAAAATATGCATTATTTTCTTTTAGCTTAGACAAATTTTCTCTTATTTTGAACACAACCTTTATAAAGCAGTTCCTGATATGGATGAGCAGGGATTCTATATCCTAATTTAATTATCATATCTAAAATAAAAAGAGGGGATCATTTTTATGGCTGCAAAGAATAAAGTAACGAAAAAGAGCATTACCAAGAAATCTACTACATCTACCAAGAAAGTTGCAAAAGCACTTAGTAAACCTAAGAAGTCTAAAGCTTCTAAATCCGCAGTTTCAAGTCCTAAACTAAATGATTATAGTGCAAATGCTACACCTGTTATTTCTCCTTCAGGTCCTTCTGAATTAGATAAGGTTCTTGAGCAAATTCCTGATGATCAAAAAGAAAAATTACAAGTTATAAAAAAATCTGTTGAGTCTTTTCGTGATCAAATCGTTCCTCGTCTTCAAGGTTATGTTATGGGTATTTCTCTTCTACCACCTAGTAAAGAGGATAAGGATAAAGAAAAAATTAATGTTCTTGTTCTTATTGATAATAAGGAAGCAAAATCTTCTCAAGAACAATTACAAGAGAAAGTTCAAAAAATTTGTGATGATATGGCTAAACTTATTGATCCAAATCTCGCACCTCAAATCCTTCTTCTCAGCGACTTATGGCAACAATGTTTTGATTCAAAACATGATGTTTTGCAAATGATTGCAATGAGTGCTATTGTGTATGATACTGGAATGCTAGCTGCTGTTAAGATTTCTGAAGTTCACAAATCCATGGTTTTAAAGAAATTTGAAAAATATATTGTTTCTTATGTTCTTGGTGGAAGTATTGTGCAAGGAAGAGCCACACCCGAATCTGATGTTGATGTCTTTGTTATTATTGATGATACTGATGTGAAGAAAATGACTCGTGTTGAACTTCGTGATAAATTACGAGCTATCATTATTGGTATGGGTGCTGAAGCTGGTCAAATTACTGGTATTCAAAATAAAATTAATATTCAAGTATATATCCTCACTGATTTCTGGGAGAATGTTAAGGATGCAAATCCTGTTATTTTCACGTTCTTAAGAGATGGTGTTCCATTCTACGATAGAGGCGTTTTCATGCCTTGGAAACAACTCCTTGAAATGGGACGGATAAAACCTAGTCCTGAAGCTATTGACCTCTTTATGAGTTCTGGTGCGCAGTTCATGGATAGGATTTATGTAAAAATTCGAGATATTGTTATGGAAGATTTATTCTGGGCACTTCTCACCCCTTCCCAAGCAGCTCTTATGATGTACGGAATTCCTCCTACAACTCCTAAAGAAACTCCTGAAGTTATGCGCGATATTTTGGTTAAGAAAGAAAAGATTCTTGAAGAAAAGTATGTGAAGACTCTTGAAGATGTTTTACAGATTAGAAAAGATTTCGAGCATGGTACTAAAAAATCTGTTAGTGGTAAAGAAATGGATGATTTGGTTAAACGTTCTGATGCTTATCTTAAACGTCTTGAAAAATTATTCAAAGAGATTGAAGAACGAAAGCAACAAGAGCAAGTTCTTCATATGTATGAAAATACCATTACTATTTTGCGTGATGTTTTCCGTCTTGAGGGTATTACTACAGTTGATGACAAAGATGTTGAATTTCTTTTCAAAGAGCATATTCTTAAGAAAGGTCATTTACCTGAACATTTAGCTCGTTCGCTAAAAGAAATTCTTAAGGGTAAGAAAGATTATGATGCTAAGAAACTGACTAAACAAGAAGTAAATTCTATCATGAGATCTTCAAGAGAATTAATTCGTTTACTTGTTGAGCACATTCAGCGTAAACGGGGTCAAGAACTTGAAAAGACACGTATTAAAGTAAAATACGGTGATAAGTTTGGTGAAGTCATTCTTCTTGGTGATCATGCCTATGTTATTCAAGATTTAGATAGTGAAGATAAAAAAATTATGAAGGCAACCATCAGTAAGAAGGGAACTCTTGTCAATAGATTAGATATTAATATTGAAGAGTTTGAAAGTGCTCTTATGACTGTGGAAATTCCTCCTAAAGTCTTTATTAAAAACAATCTTTTTGAAGATATTAAGGAGATATTCGGTTCAGACGTTGAAATTTTGATTAATTATTAATAATTGGTTTTTTTAATTTTTTTATTTTCTATTTCTTTTTTTATTTAGTTTGTAGTTAGTTTTATTTCTTTTTTTAAGTGCATTCAAGTTGAAAACTTGATATGCGCTCACGCTTTGGCAGAGCAAGACTGCCTTTTAGTGCTATCGAACAAACATGGTTTGTGATGATTGGCACAGGTTTCGCCTAGGTCTACACTGGCGCAGAGCAAGACTGCCATTCCGATAGATATAAATATCACCATCAATTTAATAAAATTTTAGGGGTTTAAAATGGGTTCAGAACGAGAAAATATACTTCAAATTGCTGAGATTATGTCTCGAGAGCCAGTAAGTTGTTCTCTTGACGTGACTGTACAACATGTTGCTGATCTTATGAAACAATTCACTATTAGTAGTGTTGTTGTTCTGGAAAATGACTTAGTTGTTGGAATTATCACTGTTGATGATATTGTAAGAAAGGCAGTTGCTTTAGGTAAAGACACTAAAAAGACTCTTGCTAAAGAGATTATGTCTACAGATATTATTTCTATTAAACCTGATGCATATATGCGCGATGCTATGATTCTTTTTGGTGAAGAGGAGATTCGTCAAGTTCCTGTTATGCAAGATGCTAAACTCGTTGGTTTCTTAACTGAAAAGGATGTTCTTCGTATTGAACCTACTCTTGCAGATCTTGCTCTTGCTAAGATGCGTGAGAAAGAGGATTTACGCCAAATTAGAATTCAGAAATTCGTCAATAAAGAATTTATTGATGATGAAGATGAAGAAGACTTGATGTAATAGTGTGTTGCAAAGATATTTTTTTTATTAATTTCTATTTTTTTCAATTTTCAATGCACATATATTTGATTCAACAAAGTAGCCTGATGCAGTCTATTTTCTTTAATAAACAAGTACCACTATTAAATAGTAAATTATATAAATGATGTCTCTTGACTAAAACTATGGTATTTATCAAACCCTACTTAGCAAATCAAAAAAAAATGTTTTTTGATGAACTCACTGATTCAAGAAACAAACTTAATCTAAATATGGTTAAACCGAAAGATCCAACAGATATTACTTATATGGCTCTAGTATCAAGTGCAAAATACATGCCTAATCTTGCAGAAAAATTAGTAAAACTAGCAATAAAATATGATTTGGAAATGTATGTTAACAATTTTCAAATTGGCAGCGATAGTAATGTGAATATAGATAAAGTAGTAATTAATTATGTCTTTGGTTCCAACTGTAACTCTAGCATAAGCAAGTCTCTTCTCAAGGAGAAATCATCAATTGGATTTGAATTTAATCAATATAAATACATTGATTTTGAAATAACTACAACTGATCACATTCATAAAAATTAAAAGCATCACTTCAATTCAAAGAATCATGAAAATTTGTCATACCGAAAATGGCATACTAAAAATGGCATAAATAAATAATTGTTGTACCACGCTACGCTTTGGCATAAACACC
>CAZFEG010000108.1:0-3653 GCA_964517565.1 uncultured Methanosarcinales archaeon | reverse complement strand
TAATTAAATATTTAACGAATAATTTATATATTATTAATTACTTCTAAGGAGTATATGTTTGGTGGATTGACTAATAATGTATTTGAATCGCGAGTTAATGAACTATTTTTAAATCTAATAACTGACTTGAAATTATCAAAAAAACGTATTTTCAGCTCTGAATTTGATGATTTAATTTATGAAAGATTGAACAATTCTTTAAGTGATTATCCTAATAAAGAAGAGGTTAGATCATACAGTATCGATCCTGATTTGAGTCTATACACTGCTTGTAAAGAGCATGCCTCACTACATAATAAGCCAATCACAAGTAAAAATTTGCTTGTTGGAGTACATACAAGTTACACTTATTTAAATCACAATGATAAGCTTAAATCAAAACAACAAATTATTGATTTAGAAAATTATACTATTAAATTTCAAGAATTAATAAAACTTAAAGATGAACTTGATTTTCAATTAGTTTTAGTTGATCCAATATATCATTATGTTGCATTTTCCAGCAAATTACTCGAAAAAGGCCTGATTGATGCAGTTTATTTTACTACTGCTGATTCTGGACAAGTTATTTCTGCTTCGGAAAACGAGATTCTTGCCAAAACTGATCAAGTTATATTTGGTGGTTATATTGGTGGATGTTTAGATTCTTATGATGGGAAACTTAGAGAATTGAATGAGAACCTAGCATTTGATGGAATTTTAGGAATGATTTTGAAATCACCTCTAATCTATCATGATGCTTTAATTTCAGATGTAGTTACTGAAGTTGATGATTCTTATGAGTTAGCAGATCTTAAGAAAATATATATAATTTAAGTATCTAAATTATTTAAGCAAAACCTAATTTATTCGGCCAGAATATAATTTAAATATTTTAAGCAAAACTGAAATTATTTAGTTGATTATTAATTCAAAGTTTCTAAGCAAAACTTAATTTCTTTAGTGTTTTTTTCCCGATGAAATTCACTCAATTTTTAAAATTATAATTTATCTAAAAAGAATAGTGGTTAAAAAAACCACTATCGCGCATGAAGACTTTTTTTTAGAAAAGCCTAGAGAAGACACCTTTTTTGTTGATTTTTAGGTGTTTTGCACGTACCCGTCAAAAAAGTTCGCACAATATACATTGTGCGAACGTTATTTATAAAGGAATAGATGTATTGTATAGAATGCACAATTTGCACCAAATAGGTGGGACTATTTGATGAAATAAGTCATTAAAAAATGGGGTTGTTTTGGAATATCTTACATTTTCTAGAAAAAATAGATCAAAATAGAGACTCTAAAACTTTTAGGCAAAACATAGATTATTCAGAGAGATTGTTAGTCTAAATAGTTTAAGCAAAACATAGAATTATTGATTTGTTGTTTTTTTGCGACTTTCCAATTTTTTTCTAGGATTTTATGAAAAAGATATTTTTGCGGATCTTTTTAAAAATTCGATTTTTTTATTTTGATGCAAATTATTTTGTCTGGTTTTGCTGATTTTTTAAGTCTATAAGTTTTAGGCAGAGCGTAAAGTTTTTAGAATATAATTTCATCTAAATCTTTTAAGCAAAAACTAAAAATAAATTAACTATTTTTAACAAGGTGTGCTCTTAGATTCGCAATATGCTCCACTTCTGGATGATTCTAAATCAAAACTGTACCTTGAGGATTATTCATTATTTTCTTTGCTAATTTGCTTGTCTCTTAAATATCTCAAGATTCATTTTTTCTTAAACTAAAAGTCTTGAAAAGTATCTTCAATATAAACAAAAGGTTTCATTCCTGTAAATGATTCGAACACGTCTGCAATTTTTTTACTTTGAGCAGCGTTTTTATATGCAAAAATAAGATATGTTGAAGCGATATTCTTATCAAAAGAACTAGCAACAGGTTCTAGAACTGAATCAATAGAATCCTTTTCTACAATAACTTCTAAATTCTCAAGAATATCCTCAGAGACAAAAGTGTTCATGTGATTGTATGCTGTTTGAGGATTATCTGTACCTACAATGACGATTTTAGCTGTGCTAGCATCACTTTCAATGTCATTGTGAATGTAAGGTTTTAAACGTAATTCGGTCTCTAAAGCATCATAGAATAAGTCTAATTCAACTGCATCAAGTGCTGACAAGTTATTTGTAGGTGGCATAAGATAAAGAATAATATCTTTATTTATAAGCGTTACTACACTTAAGATATATATTTTTTGAGGTTAGATTTGGACGTATAAGTGCCCTTGTGAAGAATACTATCAAAATTTTCCTAGATATTTTGCTGAATCAAAAATATGTAAATTAGAATTTGAAAAAATAGAAACTAAATCCGATTGTTTTTCTTTTGTTACTTGTGAAACTCTTGTTGGTTTTTCGGATGTAAATAAATCAGAAATATATTGGGAATATAATTTTTCTTTATTAGCTATAAATACATTATTTGAAATTGAATCGAAAGCACCAAGAAGAAATAAATCGTATGCGCCGTGGATTCTTGTTGCTGCAGAATATCTCCATGAGAGTAAACCAGTTCTTTCAAACGAAATATTTTTTTGAAGCAGACCTATTAGCAAAAGGAACTAAACGAGCCCTATTTTGACTAAAATATTTTTTAAAATCCTCTAGAGAAAAACTTAACTCATATGAAACGACAAATCCTGATTTTATCATGGCGTCATTATATTTTGTTAAATCTTTAGGATGTATTTCTTTAAGATACGTTTCTTTTTCATCAGCATTGAGATGCAATTTATGTAATAGTTTTTTTTTGAGAATTCGAAACTTGCACCAGACCATTTATAGGTAAATTCTTTTTTAAATCATTTTTGAAGTCTATTGGATCAAAAAACGTGTTAAAAATGTAGCTTACAAGTGCAAATTGAATTTTCTGGTAAAATCTTTATAATTTGACATTTTTATGGTTTTTAAAATAAATTAATTTTAAATAGTTTTTGCTAATCGAATATTTTTTATGGTATTCTCTTATTTTTCATCCCGGGATTTTTTTTGAACATATGCTTGAGCAATCGAATTCTTACTTGTAAACAAGCTAATCATTTGTTCCATAGAAGGATTATATTCATAGGCATAACTTAAGCCTAAAGAAAAAAATCCCGCCGCTAAACGTACATGAGAATGCGGTGTAAATAAGGTCTCTCCCCTCTTAACTAATTTTTCCTTATTTCCGTTATAACCAAAATTTATATTTGGTATGACGGGTGTTACAAGAGGATTATTGTATGTGAGTATTTTTATTAAAGAGGGTTTAACTTTTTCATTGAAGCCTGTACTAATACCTGCTAGAGTCATTCCTTCTGTAAAATACATAAAATTTTTTATTAACTCTTTTTCCCGTTTACTTATTGATTCTTTAATTAAGGTTTTTCTTGGTTCTGAGTCTATGGTTGCTGAGTATACAGTAATTTTTGAGCCATAATCTGAAATCGATGTGATGCCAGATTCTTTAAAAAAATCAAGCGGTCCAATAGAAATAAAGTCTTTGATAAATTGATCGAGAGCAAAATTCGTATTTTCAATAAATACTTCAACAGCGTCCACATAATTATATTTTTCTCCCATAGTTAACATTCCTTTTCATACTTTATTTTTTGATTTTCTTATACTAAAAAATTTCGACAGAGATTCATTTGAGCAAAGCAAGAATGTGAAGGA
>CAZFEG010000107.1:0-3660 GCA_964517565.1 uncultured Methanosarcinales archaeon | reverse complement strand
TTCAAAGATAAAGGTACAAACAAATGATGAACGAAGAAGAAGAACTCTATAAAGAAAATATTCTTGATCACTATAAATGTCCTCATAATTATAAAAAGCTCGAGAAATGTACTTGTTCATTAAGAAAAAAGAATAGTAGTTGTGGAGATGAAATCACAGTGTATCTTCATATAAAAGATGGTGTTTGTATTGATGCTAGTTTCCAAGGTAATGGTTGCGCTATAAGTCAAGCTGCGACATCCATGCTTACAGACAGTATAAAAGGGAAAAAAGTAGAAGAAATAAAAAATATTACCAAAGAAGATGTTTTATCACTCTTAGGAGTGCAAGTCGTTCCAGTACGGATGAAATGCGCACTCATATCATTACAAACAGTGCAAGGCGCACTACAAAAATCATAGGTGAATAATCAATGGCACAATTAGAAATAAAAAACTTACACGTCTCTGTTGATGGGAAAATGATTCTCAAAGGCATAAATCTGACAATACCTAAAGGACAAACAGTCGTTCTCATGGGACCAAATGGTAGTGGGAAATCAACACTAGCAAATGCTTTAATGGGACATCCAAGTTATAAAATCGAAGAAGGAACAGTTCTTCTTGACGGTGTTGACATAACATCTGCAGAAGCTGATGAACGAGCAAAAAGAGGACTATTATTATCATTTCAATACCCTGTAGAAGTACAAGGAGTAACACTTTCAAACTTTTTGCGAACAGCATACAATAATTTACATCCTGAAAAAAAACTAGGAGTTATGGAATTCCATAGACTGCTCAAAGAAAAAATGGCAAGTCTACAAATGGATACAAAATTCTCAACAAGATATCTTAACGCAGGATTCTCAGGCGGAGAAAAAAAGAAAGCAGAAATATTGCAACTCTCAATTCTTCAACCACAAATCGCACTACTTGATGAAACTGATTCAGGACTGGACGTTGATGCACTACGAATTATATCAAATGGCATTAACCAATTGAAAAAGAAAGGAACAGGATTTTTACTTATCACACACTATCAACGAATCCTTGACAAAGTAATACCTGATGTTGTACATGTTTTAGTTGATGGAAAGATTGTTAAAACCGGAGACAAAGAACTAGCAAAAGAAATTGAAGCAGAAGGATTTGAAGAGGTACAAGCAAATGCCAAGTAAAGAAGAAATCATCGAAGTCCTCAAACAAGTAAAAGACCTAGAACTAGATATAGATATCTGGACGTTAGGATTAATTTATGAAATCAAGGTAGACGTCAAACCAATACATATTCTTATGACACTTACAACACCATTCTGTCCTCATGGAGGAGAAATGATTGATGATGCAAAACAAAAACTTCATGACGCTTTCAAAGTAGATGTTGAAATAGAAGTAACATTTGAACCCGCATGGCAACCAAGCGATGAATTGCGCGAAGCAATGGGAATATAAAAAAAATAACTATATTTTAAAAAAAAGAAAAAAAAGAAAAAAATATTATTTTGATCCAATCATGATGAGACCATCACCTTCAGAGAGATTAAGCGAAGTAAATAAATCAGTAATTTTCCCTATAGGTTTTGGTGTTTCATTCATTAATTCACGACCATAGACACCCTTACAAATAAAATCCGCATCAACAGTATTTGAATACTCTTTTGCAATGCGCATGATGTCATCAGAAGACGCAGTTTTGTTGGGAAAAAATAAATAATTATTCTCAACACACAATTTTTTGAAATTATGCATGACAACAGGATTTTGAGTTCGAGTCATAATTATTCCATCATGTTCTGACTCTAATCTAATCACATTCAACAAATTATATAGTCCTCTTAACTGAATCTTTCTCTTGAATAAAGCGCTACCAAAATAATTAACAATTTTTCCGTTTAGTTTTAAATCGTCGTTTGTTGCATAACCTACAATCTCTTCATTCTGTTTAACTAAATATATCCTATCAGCAAGAATGGTTCGTTCCCAGGTTTCTTGCATAGGTGTTGCTTTGTCAAATGCTTCAATACTTATTGCATTTAGTGTCTTAACTAAATCTATTTGTTCAGTTTCACTTAATAGTTCTTGAGGATTCTCAAGGAGTTCTACCAAACATCCATTCACCAGATTACTTCTTCTGATACGGACTAACAGCATCACTTGATGCCTTAGCCCCAATTATTGATTCATTTCTCATTTTTATATCTCCATGCTGGGAAGCACAAATACAACAAATTGAACCACATTAATATAGTTTATTGAATAAATAACAACTATTAGACGAAAAATTTATAAATACTTGAATATTATTCAAACCATGAAAGATTTACGCACCAAATTAATAGACTTATTAAAAAAAGGCTATGCAACACCTCAAATAGCAAAAATAGCAAAAAAACTCAAAGAACCCGCATCAACAATCCATTATAATTTAAAAAAATTAGAAGCAGAAAAGAAAATAATTGGATATAAAGCAGTGTTTAATCATAAAATAATTGATGAAGGATACTGCACATTTTTATTAATTAACTTATCACCTGATGAATATGGGGATCCTGAACGAATCACAAAAGAATTAGCGATCTTTGATAAAATAGAAAGTATAAACATTGTAACAGGAGATTGGGAATTACTACTTAAAGTGAGAACAAAAGACCAAGACGAATATTATGACTTTATCAGAAATGTTATAACACGAAAAGGAATATCAAAAATAAAATCTCTAACAACACTAAAAGAAATAAAATCAGAATCAATAATCTTGTAAGGAAATAAAATGAATGAAAAAGAAGAATTAGTAAATCTAACTAAAGATTTAATACAATTTAAATCAACAAAAGATAAGCCTGAAGAAATAAAAAAGTGCATGAAATACATTTCGAATTATTTTGAAAACTCAGTATTTATGGTAAAAGAGTTTGAACACAATGGTAAATTCTCAATGGTTGTTTCATTTGAAGATAAAAAATCATTTGATTTGATAATAAACGGACATATCGATGTAGTTGAAGCCGATGAAGAACAATTCAATCCACGAGTTGAAGAAAATAAATTATTTGGGCGAGGTGCAGTAGATATGAAAGCAGGTATTGCAGCAAGTATGCTCGTAATGAAAAATGCCGCACTCCAAAAATCAAAACCAAACATTGCCTTAATGATTGTTGGTGATGAAGAAATAGGAGGTTTTAATGGAACAAATTATCTTGTTAATGAATTAAACTATACAGCAAAATTTGTAATCGCAGCAGAACCAAATCATGTAGACTCAATTGACAAACTAAATATTCTTGTCGCAGAGAAAGGAGTCCTTTGGTTGAAAATAAAAACAAAAGGAATAGCAGCACATGCAGCAAGACCATGGTTAGGAAAGAATGCAATCGATCTCTTAATTAAAAAATACACGGAAATAAAAAAATTGTTTGCAAAAAATGTGCGTGTAGAAAATTTTTGGCAAACAACAATTAATTTAAGCACTATATCTGCTGGAACAACAGCAAATAAAGTTCCAGACAATGCTGAAATGATACTTGATATAAGATATGTTGAAACAGATTCAATCGAATCAATTTTACAAAAACTAAATTTGATTAAAGATATAGAAATTGAAGTTTTAACAAAAGGCTCAATGATATTTAATAAAGAGATGGAAAAAATATATACATTAGTTACAACAATAAAAGAAATA
>CAZFEG010000106.1:0-3672 GCA_964517565.1 uncultured Methanosarcinales archaeon | reverse complement strand
GTATAAAATAATAAATATTATTATTGAGTGTATAAGATTTTCAAAGAAAAATAATGAATTCGTTGCTTCTCGTGCTGCTAAGAGCAATCCTGCTAAAAGTATAATAATTATGATTGGTGATTCTAACTTGTGAATAATTTTCCCATTTACTTGAGAATTTGAACGTTCTATAAATTTTTCTACGACTCGTTTAAAGAAGACAATTGTGAGTTTTGCAATAATAATACATACAAGAAGTATAATAACCGCATTAATGTACGAATTAGCAAGTAATGGTTGTATAAAACTCTCTAATGCCCCCATAACACAATAAATAATAAAAGCGCTTTAAAAAGCTTTATCTTCACTCCAGAGAGAAGAAAGAGTATTATCTAGACAAAAATTTTTATCCAGACACTTCAGATTGTAATCTTTAATAAATTCCTCTAACCTAGGAAGATCTTCTTTACGACAAGTCGTACTGAGAAATATTAGTGGATTTTTATCGCTTCCAGCAACATACCTTATTTCCACAGGTTCAGAATAAACAGGGAGACCATCAATTGAGTTAAATAACTGCATAACATCTCCTGAAGAAATAGGAGTTTTAAAACTAAAATCTTGAGCAGAATATATTGCAAGACCAAAATTCGGACTAGAAGTCTTAGCGTGTATAAGTAGATCATATAGGTAGTTTGTCATAATTAGTGAGAATAGAACTATCTTTTTAAACATTTTGATAAGATGGGCTTGTTACAAAATACTCAAATGTGTATATTGGCGCCGAGGGAGGCCAATTTTTTACCTTGTAAAAAATAATATGGCTGTGCTCCAATATACATTTGTCTTCGTTTTGCAACAAGCCCGATAAGATAGATTTGTTTTTTAAAAAGTAATATACAAGAAAGATAAACTAAGAATCAAATAAACAATAAGAAAAGTTAAACTAAAAAAAATTCAAAAAGAAATTTATACTGTTTGAGCTAGGTCAACTATTTCAAGACTTCCGCCAGAGGGGAATTTATGTCTTGCTCGAGTTAGAGCCAATTTAGCAACTTCAATATCTTTTTTTGCACAGTGTACTTCAAAGATTGGTTGTCCTTTGTGTACTTGCGCAGCAAGACCTACAGGTTTCCCGAAACTCATCTTCATTCCTGTACTCATACGGTCTGCTCCAGCTCCAGAAGCTAAAGGATTGTTTCTAAGAATGTGATGTGGATAAACTCTGAATTTTAGTTTGTAAGCATTTCTTCCAATAGTCATTTCTAGAACTCTATTTGCACTTTTACGTGCAGATTCTAATGCGTTATGACGTATTTGAATATCAACTGCTGAATTAAGTCGAATAACAAAAGGAAATACTTTTGAAAGATTACACATTTCGAATTTAACTACTTTATTAGTTGGAACTGCTCGTACGAAGGCTTTAGATCGATATTTGGATTTTCGAGTGTAGGGACGTTCAAGTCGTCGCCATGCACATGCTCGGATGAGTTTTGCCATAGGTGTGAGGTAATTTGGACCCGTTTATAAAGCTTACTGCTTAATCGACTCTTAAAAACGCTTAACTAGCCTTATCTAAAGAATATATCATATTTCAGAATAAAAATTGTGTTCTCTAAAAATATAAATTCTTCAAGAAAATGAATAAAAAAGTAAATATTACATACCAGAATATCTAGCATCTGGTGAGATAATAAACGACTGACGTATCTGTTTTTTTACTTCACCATCATTATGCACTCCTCTAACAAGTTCCGCTTTGGAAAGAGTTACATCAATAAAAATTCCTGTTGCTGTATGAAGAAGTTGATCTTCAGAAGCATCAAGTCCTGCCAATTCAGGATACTCAACAGGTTTTGCAAACATTGCGCGCACTTGAAAAGAGTAATCCGTAGAAGTTTTTTTAGGAGTTCCAAATTGTTCTGAAGATTTTTCAGTTACTACAAGAACAGGATTTTCGAAGCACTCTAGTTCTCCAGAAACAAACTGATCAGATATAGATGCATAAGCCATACTAGTTTTTGAAAAATCAGGCATATTATATGCTTCTTTAGACACCTTTATGAAATCAAGCAAGAATTCATCAATATGATGAAACGAAGCAGGTACGCGATGAAATGTTTCTTTAATCAAAGTGCCAGGACTACTATCTGATTTTGTTTCTGTAGCGTGGAGTTCTCCAGCTACTTCAACAAGAGCCAAGTCATAATTATTTCTAGAAACAGGTAAAGAATCATAACTCCCACTTACAGCGTACTTGAGCTCTAAACGACTAGTTAAATCATCAACTTGCTCGCTAACAGGACTCATATTAAGACTTTTAGAATCCTTAAGAGAATGTGTTTTACGTAAATGCCAAAAAATATCTTTTGAATTAAATTCTGTTTGGACTGTAGGAATCATGGTGTTACTGGATAGTTGTACTTATTTATAAACTTTCCTCGAAAATCAACCAATAAACACCAAAACATTTATAAACAGCCTTTTATAAGAAAAGAATACTATGGGTGGTAAGGACAAAAAAAGAAGCAGAGTAGACTATTTCGAAGTTCTGAGCATGCTATATCTTCTTCTCATCGTTTTATTCATCCTTCTCGTTGCTGGAATTGGCAATCACAATATATTTGTTGTACTGATAGGATTTTTCCCAGCAATAGTAACAGTTATCATCTCATTACTCATTCACGAACAGTTCGCAAATAAAAATGCATATATATGGTTAATTCCCATCATAGTTTCAATTGGGTTTTATCTCATCGGAGTAAGTAGTTCAGTTTTCAAAGATTTTGATATTGAAGTTCTTACGGGTGTAAATTTTATTATAGCTTTAATATATGTCATGATTGTTTTTATGGTTTTTAAGAAACCAAAAAAAGAACTAAAAACAGAAACTATACATCAAGAACAACAAATTTTTGAAGTTCCTGAAACTAAAACTTTAGAAGAATATATTCATTCCATAGAAGATAAATCTAAAGCTCTAAATTTTGTTATAGGACGAGTATATAGTAAGTTTCATGGCGGCAACAATATTATTCGAGAAAAACTTCGCATTCCTTCTGAATGGTATAATGAATTCTCACTCATAGGCCTCGATGGTGGAGATATCGATAAAGATACCCTAATGGAAATTATTACTAAATTCGAATTGCAACTAGCAAAATTTGAAAAGACAGAATTTGAAGTCTTCAAAAATAAATCAACAGAATTAAAAAATCTTATTAGAAATCCTGATGGTACAGACACCATCATCAATGTTATGGACCACAATGACAAAGATCCTGTAAGATCATATTACGAAGGCGCAACAGAGTTTTGTAAAAAGATTCGTGAAGAAATTGAGAAAGATTCCTTAACACTTGTAAAAAATGAATATATTCCGAAAACTCCTGAAGAAGAAGCAGAGTTAAAAGGAATTCCTACTAGTAGTAATTTTGCTGAACCAAAAAGAAAACAAAAACCAGAAACAAAAAAAAATACTACGGAAAAAAATATAACTCCTGAAGAAAAAGAAAAGAAAATACTAAAAGATGATTCTGATGAATCACCAAAACCAAAGTTTTACCACCCATAAATATATTGAAAGGAAAATAAAAAATGATAGGTTCTAATTACATCGAAGTATTTATATCATCAATGACCAGACGTAAAGAAGCACTTCTTAATACCTTAGTTGAAAAACGTCATCTA
>CAZFEG010000105.1:0-3679 GCA_964517565.1 uncultured Methanosarcinales archaeon | reverse complement strand
ACAATATACAATAATAATACTTATATTTATTTAATTTTTGGGGAATAATTTCATTTCAGTATTTTTACAATTATAAAGATAGTAATTTTTATTTTTATTATATTAATAATAAAAAAGAAAAAAAAATATTTTTTTTTAATAAAAAATCTAACAGCCATAGTAATTACTATAATTAATAGTAATGCTACAATTGCAATTAACAAAACAAGATACGCTGCACTTGAAGTAAACCGTTCAGTTGCACTTACAGATTCACCATAAAATGGTGTTGTGCCTGGTGTGGTTGTAGGTGGTAGTGTTGGAGGAGTTGTTGTAATTCCGCCTGTGTTTCCTGTAGTTGTTCCTGAGCTGCCTGAAGATGAACCAGTGCTACAAGCGCTGATATCTAAAGTAATCATTTCATCTTCACTTTCATCAGATCCATCGAAGTATGTTTGTAAGGTTACAAAATATGAACCTTCACTTTCACCATCTATGGGGATTTGAAGAGCTATTGTTTTACTATCGTCAGTATCTAAATCGATATTTCGAAATCGTTTAGTATAATCAAGTTCACTGCTGTCACTTGTAACTTCAAAAGTAACATCATCTTGATCATCAAGACCTGTGTTTTTGATAGTAACTTCTAAGTTAGCATAGTTGTCATTACAATCAACTGGCGTGTTTGTCCAAAACCATGATTTAATACTAATTTCATCATTTTCTTTTTCAATTTCAAAAGTTACAATCCATTCATCGTAATGTTCGAAACTGTTTTCTTTATCGTCACCAAATACTCTAATAACTACATCGGTACTTTCTTCATCAAGATCAGTACCAATAACAAAAGTTACTTCAATGTCTTTATCATCGTTTTCACGAATATCTTTTTTTGAAGATTCATCGTCAATGTCCCAATCACTTTCATCACTTTCAACTTCGAAGTATACATCTTCAATTTCGAAATCGTCTTCGGTGTAAAGGTTTTCTAAAGTAACTGTGAATGAAACTTGGGAATCTTCTTCAAGATCATCTTCGTCAAATGTTTCTCCATCATCGAGACTTTTATCATCGCTTCCAACTTCTACAACTATTTCTTTAATCTTAAGATAACTTTTTGCTTCTAGAGAAATATAATCATTATCAGTTATTGAGAGACTATCTCCGTCTGCTGTAACAACAAGTCGTCCGATGTTTTCTTTTTTAGCATCTTGAGTTTCTGGAACTGTTAAGTAAATGGTTGCTGTAGTTGTTGCACTTGGTGCTAAACTAGAATCTGCCATACTAACACTAGCAGAGTATGTAGTTGCTATAATTGTAGTCGTTGAACTTGAACTACTTAATGAAACACTCATATTGCTAATCGTTTGAGTACCTGTGTTTTTGATAGTGACTGTTTGTGAAATTTGTTCACCACGATTTTGTTCATTGCTACCCATAGTTATTTCATCACCAATAATTTCTATTCGAGCAACATCTTGTAAGACTTCAATTTGAAATGCTTCAGTACTATTACTGAGACCATCTCCAACTGTAACAAGAATATTAACTATTTGAACGCCTGCTGGAGTCCATCCGCTAATTAAACCAGTACTGTCAATAACCATGTCGCTTGTAGGACCACTAATGAAATATTCGAGAGTTTCTCCTTCAACATCGCTTGCTAGAACTTGATATGTAAATTCTACACTTTCAATTTGCACTTGGTTATCAATTGCAATAATTGCTGGTGCGTTATTTTTAACAATAATTGTTGCTGTACTATTATCTAACATGTTTCCTCCAACTTGACGAACTTGAAGTTCTCCTTCATATGTTCCTGGAGTTCTTGTTAGAATAGGGTTTGTACTCATTTTAAGATCAACACTTGCTCCTGGAGCGAGAGTTGCGCTAAGAGGATCTATACTCACTTCACTACTTGAAAGAACGTCTGAACCACCAATAAGTGTGAAAGTTCCTGCATTGAATGTTATAGCAACTTCGGTGTTTCCGTTATTAACAACTGATTTTGTAGCGTCGTCAGTATCTCCTCTAAATGCACTGAGGCTGTAATCGAGGATTGAAACATCGAGTACTTCAGCAGCAACAACAATAGTATATGTATCGTTGTTATTGTCTGTAGTAAGATTATCATTATTCATATCACTTAGTTTTGTAATAACAGTGTACGTGCCATTAGTTGCATAATTATAGGTTGAATCATAATCCATTTGATCACCTGCAACTAATTCGTCATTGATAGAAATAACTGTAACAGGTAATGCGTTTCCGTAATTAATTGCAATGGTTGCGCTATCGCCAAGACTTGGACTAAAATTGTCCGGACCTAGATTTGTAATTGTAGTAACGAAATCTACGTTAACACCTTCGACAGGTGAAGTTGGTGAATATGCTGTATTTGTGATTGCTAAATCGTAAGTTGCTGATGCAATTCCTATTGTTAAAAGTAGCATTACAACAAAAACGATTGGTAGTATTTTGTTTTTCATTTTAATTTAACCTCTAAATTTTTTTAGTACTTTAAAATTTAACTGTGTGTCATTACTCTCGAGTGAGGTGTAGTATATAAATATTCCCTTTTTACCTTCGAGGTGTTTATAAATGCCCTTTATAAATAATCTCTGTTACTTCTCTTTTAACCTTCATTCTCTTGAGTTCTTTTTTTAAGACTAGGTTCTATATATTTCTTTTCAAAGAATAGTTCAAGACAAAATCAAATTGTAGTCATTTTGCCTTTCACACACTAGTTCGCGAATAAGACCCGAAATAGTTATGTCGCGAACTAGAAACAAGTTATGTTGAAGTTATGTGTTTGCGTATTTTTGCACATATTTTCATAAGGTTCTTAAAACAATTGCAATTGCTAGATACTTATGGACATAATGCATGTAGAGGCGAGGTATCCTGAACAATTTACTTTGCCAAAAGATTTCATTGAGAAATTACCATCTGAGGTAACAGTATTTACAACCGTTCAATTTCTAGATAGTTTAGATGCAGCTGCAAAACAATTAGAAGATGCAGGATTAACTGTGCATCTTATTAAGCCAAGACATTGTCAACACGTAGGACAAATATTGGGATGTTCCACAACGAATTTTGAAGTAAAGGGAGACTTTGTTTATCTTGGTGATGGGCTTTTTCATCCAAAAGCACTTGTTATGAGAAACAAAAAGACAGTGTATGCGTTTGATCCAAAAACGAAGAATCAGAGTATTGTTGATGTCGCTAGTATTGAACCAATATTAAAAAGATTAAAAGCTAGTTTTACGCGCTTTCTTATGGCAAAAAATGTTGGTGTTCTTATTACTTTAAAGCAAGGTCAACAAAAAGAATTTCTTGCAAAGACTCTCGAAAAAGATTATCCTGATAAAAATTTCTACTTTTTTGTGGATAATACATATGATTTTCAATCACTTTCTAATTTTCCTTTCATAGAAGTTTTTCTGAACACCATGTGTGAAAGAATAGGTTTGGATGATGCAAATGTGCAAGATATTCCTATTTTGAACGTTGAAGATTTGTATGATATGCAAAACGGCGTTTTTGATTGAATTTAACAGTTTTAATACTAAAAAATTTCAACAGAGATTCACTAAAGAATTCAAAGAATTCTTGGTGCACCAAAAGCTTCGCTTTTTAGTGTTTTCTAGTTGGGTTTCTTGGAACGCTAGTGAGCGTTCTAAGACTTAGAAACATC
>CAZFEG010000104.1:0-3686 GCA_964517565.1 uncultured Methanosarcinales archaeon | reverse complement strand
AAACATGGGTATTGCAACACGTTCTTTCAATCTTGATCAAGGACGTGTTGCAATACCCATGTTTCCATCAGGATTAGGTGATGATGAAGAAACATGGGTATTGCAACACGTTCTTTCAATCTTGATCAAGGACCTCCAACTATTTTCTTCATTATACCTCCAAGTAATGGAACTTGGATCACTGGAGACACTTATTTAGTAAACATGTCTATAGTTGATGCTGCAGGTAATCTTGGAGATATCACAACGGGCGGCTTTAATGGAACTTGGTTACCTCTCCAATCTATTCAACAATTCAACTTTTCAGTTGGTGATTATTATTCAAGTATTATAGACACAACTTCAGTTGCTGATGGATATCGAATCATAACTGCTAATGTTTCTGATACGGTTGGTTTCTATAAAGAATATGAGCGATCGGTTTATCTTGATAATACTGCTCCCACAATTAGTTTAGTTAGTCTGAATGATTCTATTATTCAATCAAGTACTAATCTCAATATTATAACAAACGGGTCGGATTTACCTTTCACTAGCAGAAATAGTATTGCATCTTGTATTGCGTATTTTAGCGCTAATACTACTATTGATGGTAGTGATGTTAATCTTGGTGATTTAGGTAATACTTGTAATGGCACAAAACTTCTCGCAGGTGCTTCAAATATTAATGGTTTCCTTATTGTGAGAATTATAGATAAGGTCGGTTTCTCGGACTTTGCTTTTGGAAACCTTACCCTGGATGATATTACTCCTTCAGTTAGCAACTTGAATCTAAATATTTCTCGAGGTCCGCAGCGTGTTGTTCACCCAAGTGAATCACTCAAATTTACTGCTATCGCTCATGATAGTGATGGTCTATTCGGTGAACTTGTAAATGTTTCATTGCAAGGTCCTTCAGGTTCTCCTGTTCAAATGTCCAATTCAACTTTAACAAATTGGTCTGTGATATCAACTGCACCAAGTCTTAATTGTCCAAATGATCTTACTTGCCCATTAACTCTCACTGTAATTGATGAGGCAGGTAATACTAATTCAACTTCACTAAATATTTATGTCGATACAGTTTCACCTCTCATAAGTTTCACCTCTCCAGCAGCAGATACTTGGCTTACTGGAACATACCGGTTTAATCTTACCATATCTGACGCTGGTTATTTAGGAGATATCGAAAACAAGGCTGGTTCTGGTTTAGGTTGTTCTATTGCTGGAAATAGCACGGTCTTCCCTTTCGTTTCAAGTGGTGGAGAAAATTATTATTGTGATGTGAACACTTCTGTTGTTGCTGATGGTCAATCAATTTTGGTAACTGCAAATGTATCTGATGTCTTGGGTCATTGGAACAGTGATTCTCGCACTATGCATATTGATAATAACCAACCTACTATTTCTTGGGTAAACTTAAATGATTCAATAGTGCAAACAGGCCAGACAGTTTCTATAACAAGTAATGGTCTTGATCCATTTTTCTCTGGTGGCGTGAGTGTTGCTTCTTGTAATGCGTATTATAGTAGTGATGCAAATCTAGTTGTAGGCTCAGATACTGATCTTGGAGATTTAGGGGATACTTGCAATAATTCAAGGATCATCACACCAAACGTAAATCAATCAGGATTTATTTTTGTTTTAATTATTGATGAAGTCGGCATGTCTGCAAATGCAAGTACAAGCCTAGTTATTGATAATTACCCTCCTGCAATTTCTTCCTTCACTGATAATGCTTCTCTTGGTATAAATAATGTTACAAGTCTCACGAGTCAATTAAATTTTAGTCTTATTGCAGCTGATACTGCTGATGGTCTAGCAGGAGATGTATCTTCAGTTCTTATCTCTGCATCAGGTCCGAGTTTCTCAATGATTTCTACTGGTGGTTCTGACTGGTCAAATGTGACAACACCGTTAGCTTTAGCTTGTTCAACAAATACTAATTGTCTTATAACTGCAACAGCTACTGATGATGCAGATAATGTGGCTCAAACAACCCATCAAATTTATGTTGATAATAGATCTCCTAGTATTACTTTCACTTCTCCTAGTTCTGATTCTTGGATAAATGGAACGTATAGATTTGATCTAATTATTTCTGATGATGGTTATCTTGGAAATATTTCTGACCGCGCCGGTTCTGGTCTCGGTTGTTCTTTTACTGGTTTGCCAACAGTGTATAGATTCTATCAAATAACTCCGACAACATATTATTGTCTTGTTGATACTGCTGTTGTTAATGATGGTCCAAAGACCATTCTTGCAAACGTGACTGATGCGTTCAATCATTGGAATAGCACAACAATTTCTGCAAAAGTAAATAATGATAATCCTTTAATTGATACAGTCCTTGTAAGTGATGCAATTGTTCAGTCTGGAACAGAAATTTCTCTTACATCTCAATCAAGCGATCCTGGTTATTCTGATAGAAGCAGCATTATAAATTGTTCAGCATACTTAAGTCCTGATATAAATTTTAACGGTACCGATGTTTATCTTGCTGATCTAGGAAATGATTGTAATGGTTCAGTTACAATTATCGGTTCAGATCAAGATGCATATTTGATAGTTCGTATTGTTGACGTTCTTAATTATAGTAATAGTTCATATACATCAATGACTATAGATATGATTCCTCCAGCAATAGATAATCTACGTGTCAACTCATCTGATTCCTCTTTTAAATTATCTCCTTTAAGAAATCTTACTGTTGATGCATCTGACGCACCTGACGGTTTAATTGGTGATGTTGTTACAGTGAATATTTCAGGACCTGGTGGTGCAAATTACTCAATGATTCAAACCGCTACTAACTGGTCGTATGTTGGTACGTTCTCAAGTCTTGGCTGTGCTCCTGAAGGTTTATGTTGGATAACAACGCAAGCTTGGGATGCTGCACAAAATACTAATACCACAAATGCTTCCTTTGATATTGATGAAGTAGCTCCTCAAATAAATTTCACTTCACCTGCTCAAAGTTCTTGGGTAAATGGTTCTGTTTTGTTTACCTTTACTATTATTGATACTGCGGGGAATCTTGGAACAATAACTGGGATGAATGATTCAGGTATTGGTTGTTACTTTGAAGGTTCATCAGCAATCACTTCATTTAGTTCTGAGTCTGGTAATAATTATTCTTGTCTTATAAATACAAGTCAAATTTCAGATTCTTTATCTGCAATTCTTATAGCAAATGTATCTGACACGCTTGGCAATCTCAATAGTACAAATAGATCTTTTAAAGTGGATAATTCTGACCCTTCGGTAAGTTCTGTAAGTCTTAATGAGACTATTGTGCAACCAGGAGCAAGTATTTTTGTTTCTGCAACTCTCACTGACGCACCTTTAAATATTGTTGATTCTATACAAAACTGTTCTGCATATTATAGTAATGATACAAACACTGCATCTCCAAAAATATATCTTGGTGCTCTTAACAATTCTTGTGCTGGTTCAGTCGATGTATCTCTGTCCTATGATTATAATGGTCAAGTATATGTTCTTGCTGTAGATTATGTTGGTCATACTAATGGTTCATTCACCAATCTCACTGTAGATAGTATTCCTCCACAAATTTCTAATGTAACCTATAATGATTCTGATATGTATGTGCGTTCAAACCAATTATTATTGTTTAGTGTTTTAGCAAATGATTCAGATAATTTAACAGGGGATCTTTCAACTGTGAGTCTTGGTTCTTCCTT
>CAZFEG010000103.1:0-3710 GCA_964517565.1 uncultured Methanosarcinales archaeon | reverse complement strand
AGGGAACTAATAGTTTTAAGTTGTGTTTCATATTTTTGTTAATGTGCCCTAACGTTTTGAATATGGTGCGTGCCGCATTTTATTCAATATTTTTCTTTGGTTTCTATATCTTCAAATTTACAATTAATTTTCTGGGTGATATTAACTGCGGCATGAACTATATTTGTTGTTAGCATTCGTTATTTCTGATAATCAGATGGATTCAAACAATAAACTTTAAACATAATATATAAAAGACATTATGATTAACCTGAATTTCTGTGAGTCATTCGTTTTTAGCATCTGTTGTTGTTAGTTTTGAACATAAATTTTAATTTAGCAATTTAGAAAGTTTCACTTGTAAATCTTTTCCGTATAAGTTTTTCTCTATAATTATACCATTTGGGTCAATAAGTATATTATAAGGGATACTCTTAATACCGTACAGTTTAGCAGCAGAGTTTTTCCAACCCTTCAGATCTGAAACTTGATTCCATGATAAATGATCAGCAGCAATTGCTTTCACCCAACTTTCATGTTTTGCATCCAGCGAAACTCCAAATACATCAAAACCTTTGTCATGAAAATTTCTATAAGCTAATACAATATTAGGATTTTCGGTACGGCATGGGCTACACCATGCTGCCCAGAAATCTACCAAAACATATTTCCCATTTGCAACAGAGGAAAGTGAAATAGGATTTCCTGAAGGATCGTTAAGAGTAAAATCAATAAAAGGTTGGCCAACTTGCGATTTCTTTAATGTTGATAAATATTCCTTCAATCTAACTACATAAATACTTGAATCGATTGAAATATCAAAGCTTTCAACAACCCTATTTAGGTCATTAAACTTAATATTATACAAATTACTAAATATCAAGTATGCTGATACAACATTATCGTTATTCTTAATTGCATATTCAATTAAATAGTCAGTTTTATTATTCTCAATTTTAATAAACTCTTCCTCAATTTCCATTAAACGTGAAGTGTTATTCGTATTTTTTGCTTTTTTATATTGTTCAAATAAAGAATTTGATTGATTATCAAAGTTGCTAATCGAGCTTTTATAACCATACAATGTCTCGTTAGATGAAGATCCTGATATTTGAGGGTTTTTAGGGTCTTTAGTGTCTGCATAAATAACAATATTATTAGCTTCTAAAAATATTGGAAAAGAAATGACTACATTTTGAATTCTAAGGTAATATAGCTCGGGCAAATTAATAAAACCTGATACACTTCCTTTTCCATTAGTCAATTGAATTGAATCAAGGTTTATCATTTCTCCTCCCTTTCTCTTACTCAAAAACAGTAACCCATTATTTCCATTCTTAATATTTATTGATAAATTAAAGTTGTTTTTTCTTAAATTCTTAGGCTTATCATATCTTGGTTTATATGATATAATATTAAACCTTGGTGTGATTAGAATTGCTTCTACTTTTATGTCAGTTATTTTAGCAGATGTACCTCCTATTCCTTCATAGTAATCTTGTTTTGCACTACCAGATGCTTTAAAAGGTTTTGATTCACCAGGCTTAAGATTATCAATAATAATTTCTTTTGAATCATATACAGTTTTCCTAACTGTTTTTGATAGAAACATTAAGGATACTTTTGTGACTTTTTCAATAGTAAATGTGACTTTAATTTTAACATTAAGGGTTAATGTGGTTGATAAATTGGTTACGTAGCCTTCCTGCTTTGTGTCTGTTGACCATTTTGGACTGCTTGAGGCAATTGCTTCTTGTAAGATATCACCTTTTTTTCTTGAATCAGATTGTGTTGGTTTATCCTTAGTTATTTGAACAATATTTAATATGTTCTCATCAAGTAATACACTTTCCGCATAATAATCCCAGTCCTTTGTGTCGAATAGTTCTTTTGTATTTTCTAACAATTGTTTAGCTACCGCATAATTTTTTTGTTTTGTATATAAACTTATTGCAGATATAGCAATTTCAGGATCTCTTAAAATCTCTTTATAAGTTTTATCAGAAAGAGAGAGTGTTTTTTGATGGTGTAATTTAATATACTTCTCAAAACAAAATTTTTCATCTTTGGTAATATGTTCTTCCTTTTCAAATTCAGCAATCTTTGTTAAAAAAGTCTTCTCATCAAAATTTTCATTCAATGGATTACTACAACTTACAATTACTGCTGCTATGATTATCAAGATTATCAAATTATAAATATTTTTCATTAGAGTTAAGTTTTAGTTAAAAATAGTTTAACATACATTACTATATCATTGAATTGAATAATCACAAAAAGCACTAGATGTTTTCATCCAACATCGTTTTTGAACATTATAATAAATATGGTTAAAATACCCATTTGGACAAACTATTTTATATTTAGTTGATCTGTAAGAACCGTATTTATATTCTCCATCCTCAGTTACCTTGACCTGAGTAATATTTTCATCATCCTCAATTATTACATTAGTCTTCTTGTCGTTTGAAGGTGTATAAGTAGATTCTGAAGAATCAGAAGTAAATGCATCATATTTAGCGACTTGGCGAGAAACAAAAACTACACTAACTATTGATTACACAACTAACAATTAAAAATCAACCATTATTTAATCACACCTTCCTCCATAATAATGGCATATTTATAACCTTCTCCAAAATCCTTATTTAAAGTAATTAATCCTTCAAATGTTACATTATCATCCAAATTAGCAACATCATTTGTAATAATAGTTAAATCATAGTTGCTCTTATCATTAACAATATGAATCCAATTTTGTCCCATAATATTAGAATTAAACTTTACTACTTTTCCTGTTACAGTAATCTTTTTGCCATTGTAGTTACTAGGATTAGTAAATAGCTCTGCAAGACTTACTGCCCTGCTGTTTTCAATATTTGCCGAGGACATAGTATTAATTACTGAACGTTTTGATTCAACTTGTGCAGGCTGTTCAGAGTCCGAATTAATATTTGAGGCATCGTTTGGGTTAGTGCTAGCTTTATTAACTATAAATATTCTTGGAAAAGTGCGACCGAGTTCTTTACTTTCAAAGTTATTCATTTCAACCTTATTGTTAAAATACAATATTTGGCCATCTTTAATTTCCATTTTTGGTGCAATAATCCAATACTCATTTATTTCATCTTTAACCAGACAATATGTATATGAACTTGCTTGAATAACCTCCTGAATAACACCGTAATTTTCAAAACTTGGAGTTGTAGTTTTTGATTGCTCACTGATTGATTTGTCTCCATCCCTTGGTTTTGATTCAATATTAAATAGTGGTGCAATCAAAACTGCATTAACCTGTATATTTGTTACTCTTGCCGTTGTCCCTCCAATTCCTTCAATTCGCTCTTGCTTTGCACTGCCATATGCTTTGAATGATTTTGACTCGCCTGGCTTTAGATTTTTAATAATAATTTCTTTTGTGTCATATACTATTTTTTTGTTGGTTTTTGAGAGAACCCAAAGAGAAACCTTTGTTACTTTTTCGATAGTAAAGTTGACTTTTACCATAACATCAAGGGTTAATGTGGTTGATAAATTCGTAACATAGCCTTCCTGCTTAGTTTCCAGAGACCATGTAGTATTACTTGAAATAAGCATTCTATTTAACAAATCACCTTTATCTCTTGAATCAGATTGTGTTGGTTTATCCTTAGTTATTTGAACAAAATTTAAAATATTCTCATCAAGTAGTATGCTTTCAGCATAATAATCCCAGTCCTTTGTGTCGAATA
>CAZFEG010000102.1:0-3717 GCA_964517565.1 uncultured Methanosarcinales archaeon | reverse complement strand
ATTATAGCAAAAGGTGAACATAAACCAAAAGTTACAGGAACAGGCTATGTTTTTCCACTAAAATATCCTGATAAATCAATTGTAATACTTGACAGTACTCTTTCTTCAAAATATTATTCTTATTTTATTTGCCACAAAAATCAAGGTGAAATAGTCTGCGTTAATCCAATAAATAGAAAAGATATGAAAAAGCGTCTTGACAAGACTGTAAGTACATTTGAAAAACTTTTAGAAATAAAAATTAACAAACAAAAATTCTTTGCAGCGTCAGTAAGCTATGCATGCCCGGAAAGTGCTCAAAAAGGAGATCAACTCTTTGTTGGAGAAGCAGCAGAGTTCCAAGATAACTTAGCAGGCTTCGGAATGATGTATGCATTTCAATCAGGTTTTTTAGCTGCAAAAGCAATAATAGAAAATAAAAACTATGACAAACTGTGGAAAAAAGAATTTCTCAAAAAACTAAAAATCTCAGAAAAAAATAGGTCAATTTTTAATACACTATCAGATGAAGATTTCAATAAATATATTTCAATTGTCAATGAACATTTCTTGGTAAAGCTTATCATCAATAAAAATATTAAGCGAATAATGAAAATAATGTATACTAATAAGTTAAGTCACAAAATACTCCAGTTCTTCAAAAAGTAAAAAAAAAGAAATGGCAAGTACTAAAACTGCACTTTAAACAAATACCATATTCGTTCAGAACCTTCTTCTTCATACTCATCGTATACAAAATGATTATCTTTCAAAAAAGAACGCAAGGCTAGAACATCTGATTCAGAGTTCCAAGTAAAATAGACAACACCGTCAGAATTCAGGTATTCTTTAGAATCTGTGAGAAACTTTTTCAATAAATCTACAGTTGTTACATCTAAATCCCAAGAGCCATCAACTATTGGCAAATTCCCCAAAATATAATCAAATGTTCCACTAACGTTTTCAAACAAGTTTGATGTAATAACTTCACAAACAGAAGTTACTTCATTTAATTCAATGTTTTCTCGAGTATTACTGAGTGCTTCTTCTTTAACATCTGTGAGAACAACTTTCTTCGCACCGTGTATTGCTGCATAAATTCCTAAAACTCCAGTTCCACAACCCATATCTAGAACAGATTTCCCAATCATTGAAGGAATTGCATTAAGAAGTATGGATGTTGAGTTTGTATGACTTGGATCCGGAAAGAAAACACCTTTGTGAAGAGTTAACCGAACACCTTGTAATTCCATCATAGAAATACAATAAGCAAAGAAACATATAAATCTTCGTATGAAAATAAGTAACACAACTTAGAAACATTTATCTAGGGACCTTAATAAGTTAAGATATGAGAGATTTTCATATCCACGCTGGTTTAGTTCGACATACTCTTGGAGATATTCCATCATTTGCAAAAAGAGCGAAAGAATTAGGCTACACAGAAATTACTATTCTAGAGCACATTTCTCCACACAAAATTAAGTTTCCTCATAACAAAGATAAAAGTGAGACTATTTTTATTGAAAATATTCCAAATGAATACACTACAGAAACATCTACCGTTGCCTTCTTAATTGACGAGTGTAAAAAAGCAGAGAAAGAATTTGACATAAAAATTAATACTAGTTTGGAAGTTGAATACTATAAAGAATGTGAAGAAGAAATAAAAAAATACCTTGATGCAGGTATAGATTACCTGACTCTTGGCTGTCATCACATAGAAGATCACGATGCAAATGATGAAAATAAATTAATTAATATAGGTTTCAAAGAAAATAAAGAGTACATCTTAGAAAAATATGGTAAAGAAAAAATGTTTGAGTTGTATTTTAAAACTCAACTACAAGGTGTTAAATCAGGTTTATTCAAACTCGTTGCACACTTAGATTTCTTCGGACGATTTATCGAAAATTATGATTCTAGAGAAGTAATAAAATATGCTGATCCAGTTTTGAAAGAAATAATTAAACGAGATATGCTTCTTGAAATAAATATTGTTAAAGATAAACCAAACCCAACAATTTTACTCATAAAAAGGTATAAAGAACTCGGCGGTAACAAATTATGTTTTGGTTCTGACTCTCATTCTATTAAACAATTAGAGAACTCCATTGAAAGGAGAAAAAAGATTCTTGAAGAGATTGATGTTGATATACTCTAACAAAGTAAACATCAAAAAGTAAAAGAGATAATTTATAAATCAGCAAAGAGCATAACAAAGTATGAGTTTTTATATCATTATTAGAGGCCCTTTAGCTTGCGGAAAATCAACAATCTCCAAACTAATTGCAAAAGAACTATCTGCAACATATAATCCTATAGATGAAATTATCGAATTGTATAAATTAGATGATGATATGGAAGAAGGATATATTTCTCAAAAAAGTTTTATCAAAGCAAACGAAATAGCTTGCATAAAAGCAAAAGAAAGTTTAGAAAAGAATATTCCCGTTATTTTTGATGGTAATTTCTATTGGAAATCTCAAATTGAAGATCTCATAAAAAGATTAAATTTACCTCATAAAATATTCACCTTGAAAGCACCTCTCAAAACATGCATACAAAGAGATGCAGAGCGTGAGAGGTCTTACGGTACTTTTGTTGCAGAATTAATTCATAAGAAAACGTCTGAATTTGATTTTGGTACAACAATTGATGTTACAAAACCTCTTGAAGAGTCAACTAAAGAAATTATTTCAAAGATAAGAGATATCTAACTAATACAGAGAGTATTTTACGCAGAACAATCTTTACAAAAATTTATATATCTCAAATTTTTCAAAAGATTATGGATCAAGAAACTATTATTCTGAAAACAATAGCTTTTGTGAAAGAAGTTTTAGCTGATGCTGAAGGTGGTCACGATTGGTGGCATATATACCGTGTTTGGAAGTTATCTAAACAAATTGCTAAAACAGAAGATGTTGATCTTTTTATTGTCGAGCTTGGAGCTTTGCTTCATGACATTGCAGATTCTAAATTTAATAATGGTGATGAAGAAGTTGGTCCTCGTAAAGCAAGGAAATTTCTATCGAGTTTAAACGTTGAAGAAAGCACAATTATTCATGTTGAAAATATTATTTCACACATCTCATTTAAAGGAGGTAAACACACTCAAGAATTCACATCTCCAGAGCTTGACGTCATTCAAGATGCAGACAGACTAGATGCAATGGGTGCTATCGGAATTGCCAGAACTTTTAATTATGGTGGTCACAAAGGAAGAACCATTTACAATCCAAACATAAAACCCAAACTAGATATGTCTAAAGAAGAATACAAAAAAGGAGATAATCCTACACTGAATCATTTTTATGAGAAACTACTTTTATTAAAAAAAAGAATGAATACGAAATCAGGAAAAGCAATTGCAGAGCATCGACATAAATACCTAGAAGAGTTCCTTGAAGAATTCTATAAAGAATGGGAGGGGGAAGTATGAACTACAACCATACTCAAACAGGTTACTTGATAATTTATTCAATGCTAGCTGTCATTCTTATTTTTGGTTCGGTTTTGATAAATGCGAAGTTCGATTTTACTATTACGCTCTTTATGATCTTCATTCTTTTGTTAGTAGCATCATTTTCCACACTCAACGTAAGAATTGACAAGACTCATATTCGCATAAAGTTTGGTTATGGTTTATTCAGAACAAAATTTCTTCTTAAAGAAATAGTATCTGCGAAAGCTGTGCGAAACAAATGGTATTTTGGTTGGGGTATTCGTGTTTGG
>CAZFEG010000101.1:0-3722 GCA_964517565.1 uncultured Methanosarcinales archaeon | reverse complement strand
GATATTGATCTGATTCTTGATGAAGTGAAGAAAGGTGTTTTAATAACAAATGAAGACATATCTATAGCATCAAAATTACCATAAGAAGCTTGCACTTCAAGAGAATACATACCATTTGCAAGAAGACTACCACCTAACTCTTTAGCATTTAAAGTAACTAAATGATTGTCAAGATCAAGAGCATTGATAGACTCTGAAACCATAAACATTTCTTCACCCATTTCTAAGTCTCGTACAATATACGTTAGAGTGAAATTATCTTCAACAAATATAGAGTCAAACACAGAAACTTCAAACCTAATGAGATCTTCAGAGCTTAAATGACGAGATACTAAATTCAAACCTACTTTGAAAGGAACTTCGTTGAAATCAGCAATCACAAGAGATACAGGAATAACAGTACTTCTTGATCCAGATCTTAGTACAAGACCACCATAATGAATTCTAGGAGATTCATTAGCAAGAATATTTATGACTATAGGAATATCAATAACAGTATTACTTGGAATAGTAAGACTGGCGTTCTCAACAAATAGATAGTCATCAAGACCGTCAATAAATAGATCTAAGAAAACAGGTTCTGATTGTTTATTGATAAGCGTTAAATTATATGCGCGAGTTTGGTTTGGATAAATATGAATTGTTTTGAAAGGGAATTCGAAATCAACATCAAAAGCCATACAATCAATAGGACAATTATCAATGTTCTCACCTAACTCACAAACATTATTCCCACACACACTATTAATGATGATGTGATAACTACAATCAACAGGACAAGAAGTAATGTTCTCACCCATATAGAACTGACAAACGCCGTCCCCACAATATGCTGAAACTGCTGGATTATCAACTATAGACTGACCACCTTGAAGAATATCAGAATTACTTGCACTACTTGAAGAAGAACTACTGCTTGTAGAAGTATCAGTACTATATTCAATGTTTTCTTCTTCCTCTTGAGCTGTTTGTGATTCAACAAGAATATATGTGGAAAATGAAGTCACATTAAAAGCAACGAGATGACTGTTTGCATCATGTTCAATACCAATAACTTTCCCCCACTGACTCGTATTACAGGAGGAAGCATTAGATGATGCACAACGGAAAATATCAAAGTTTGTTTCCACAGGATCATATGTTATGAGAGGATTATACTCAGTAATAACATTATACATTGAAGAATAATTAAGTACGATATCAGCCGAAGTAAAATTTGAAAGATTTGTATCAAGAGCAATAGCACCGTATACAGTCGATGTAAGATCAGGATGATTGACAGTATCAAGTGGCATGTTTAAACCGAAGAGATCAACATCTTGGAATTCTAGAACGTCTTGGATGCTTGTTTCATTTGTTAAATTATTAGTTGTTGTAACAAAGGAAGCATTTCTTACAACAAGATCAAAAGAATATTGTCTTGAAGGGAAAGATTGCAAAGGAACAGAAAGGTTCATGACTAAATCATATGCAGTGTCATAGATTGATTCACTCGCAAAACCATTTGAATTATTCATACTCGTATTAGTAATGACATCATCAGAATTTATACTTCGTAAAGTTATTTCCCCAGTCATAAGAGAATCAACAGGAATGAACGTTGTATTAATTATAATAAGCGGGAAATTTTGTACATGAGTAATTGTTCCACCGAGATGACCAAGTGAATCGTTAGCATACAACAGAGTTTCATATTCATTCTCAGTTGCAAGAGGCTCAATAAGACTATCCCAAATTGATGCGTTTAAAGAAAGATTTTTTTCACTATATAAAACCGAGGAACGAATCTCAAGGGCAGATACATTAAGAGTACCATTACCTGTTAAAGAAAGCGTACTATTCACCATGCCTGGAGATTGAGCACGAAGATGTTCATAAAGAACTTGATCAAAATTATCAAGAGTAATATTTACATCATAAAATATGGATAAATTTGTTAAAGTAATTTTTCCTGGAATAGTCTGATGCACTTCAAGGTCTAATCTACAGAACTCAACACCATACACATCAGTATATGAAGATGCGCAAGTGTTCAACAATAATTGCAGTTTACTGAGTTCTGTTAAAGAAACATTTACTGCAGATCTTAAGTCAGAGCCTATAGCATCATACTCAATATTTTCATATTGATTTATACTTGAAACAAAATAATCATCCCCAATATCTACAAAAACACTATACGGTGCAAAAGAACCGAAAGAAGTAATTGTTTTGTTAAGAACAAAAGAGCCAGCGTCTAAAGTATATACTGTCATGACAGCATCAAGAGGTTGAAGCACAATAACTGAATCATTAAGAATCTCAACAGCAGATGGCTTGTTAACACCCAGTATGGTTGTGTTCAAGGACATATCTGCTCGATTGTATATAATTACTTTATTATCTTGAGTGTCCGCCACAGCAAGCAAATCAGTGGATACTGCGAAGTCAAGAGGTTGAGAAAATGCATATCTATTATTCTTATTCTCATTATATCTACTAGCAAAAGGATAGTCCGTACCATTCCATCCGGAAAACTCATACAAGGTTTCTTCAATGCTATCAAGAATATATAAGGTGGTGCCATACATCTCTATATCAGTTGGAGCGATTAAATCAACAAAACTACCACTTGCAACTTCAATATTCTTACCGAAGGTTCCAAGACTTGCCCAAGAATTATCAAAACGAGTAATGTAACCAGTATATTTATCTGCAACAAGATACTGATCTGCTGAAAGATCTTTTGTGAAAGCTCTAGGGAAAATAAGAACATTATTTTCAAGACTCATATTTCCATTAAAATCAGAGGTGAAATTATAGATGTGTTTTGTTTGACTATCAAGAACCAAATATGAGGCGTCAGGTGCAACTACAAGATCACGAGGAATTTTTAATTGATTAAAATCATTATCACGAAGATTACCAAGAGTATCAACTACATCAAAAGTGTGATTGAAAACAATAAGTTGATTTGCCACACTATCAAGAACAATGACTCGATCAGTTGAAAGAGCAAGACTGTAAGGATAAGAAAATACTTGCGAATTATTCTCAGGTACAAGAGTGAAACTTATGTTTTTCAAAACCGAGCCAGAAGGCAAGGATATTGTAGTTGTTACACTTGATGAGTTTGTCCAGAGATCAGAATCTAAGCGATAATTACCAAGTGTTTCTTCGTATGACCAAATTGTTGTTCCTTCCAAATCTATGCTTATGTTTTGAGGTAGAGCAAGAGTTTTATTTGTAAGATTGACAGGATACACAGGATGTAAAGTAAGAGAAGTGTCAAGAATTACTGAAGCTTGATCAAGCTCAATACCTGATTGTGAAGAACTGTTTGTCAAATTAAAGAGAACCGATTCTGAACTACTAAACTGAGTAAGCAATGTTTCTGAATCAGGAGTCATTATGTACATCCAAGAGGCATCAACTGCAGAATTATCAGTAATATTTGCGCTTAAAGTTTTATTGAAAGTAAGATCAACTTTATCCACATCAACCGAATTAAACACAGGAGCAGTGACGTCTATAAAATTAGAACTATCTGCTTGCACAGACTGTTTACTTCCTGCACCTGTTGCGTTAGCAAAAACAACACCTGAAGTATTAATTACAAGACGTACATCAGTGAGTAAAGGATTTCCTGGAGGAAGAGTTGCAAGAAGACTCACATTCCAAAGACCGTTCACATAAGTTTTACTAACAAAAGTTGAAGGCGTATTATCAAAGAAAACACTAAA
>CAZFEG010000100.1:0-3770 GCA_964517565.1 uncultured Methanosarcinales archaeon | reverse complement strand
AATTCTGAAGATAACTTTGTAAAGTTATCTTTCGCAAAGTAGTCTGTGAATACAAATATCTAAAACTTATGTCGCAAACTACTTATTCTTAGAAAATTTTTCTACTTCTGTTTCATTACATTCAATTAACAAGATATTTCTTACTGAGCTGAATAATAATATAGACTATTGCTGCTCCTATAAGAAACCCTAAAAATTGTGCTTTGATAAGTGTGTATATTGCAAATGGTATAAACAGGATAATAAGAATAATAAAAAGAATTTGTTTAATCTTAGCTTTGTTCATATACTTTCTAGTATAACTAAAGGTTTATAAATCTTCTTTTTCAATAGTTTTCTTAAGAGGTTATATAATGAAAAAGACACTATTAGTATCTTTACTTATTCTCATCCTACTTACTGCTTGTGGTGCCGTATCTGATCGCGAACAGAAAATTATTTCTTCTGGTATAGATTTAAGTTCTACTGGTGACTTGTTTTCAAATGATCACAATAATTCTGAAGAGGTAGGCTCTGTTGATTTTATTGATTTGTCTTGTCATTATCCTGTGGATTGGACTGATGATTCTGTTAATGATGGCATTCCAGTCGTGATTGCTTTTCATGATATAAATTAGGATTTTATTTTTGCTGAAGGAACTCTTGTTTTTACAGTGAAAAGTTTATATGAGGATGAGTCTGCAGAATTCGGTTTTGCTTTGGGAGATGTTGTTTATACTTCAACACGCATTATTACAAATATGTCCGAATATAATAATTCTTATAATGTCTATGATTTGAGTTTGAACTGGAACGATGTCGCGGTTTTTGATGAAAATTATTCTGATTTTGGTGTTTTGTATGTTGAGTTTACAGATACTGGAGGTAATGTTTTTAGTGACTCTGCTGGTTTTAAAACGAATTGGGAAGAATGTATACTTAGGGCTTAATTTTTTTCTTTAGTCATTTATTTAACATATGACTCTTTTTTATATTTTTTTACTGAGAATTATATTTCTAAAGATACTTATCTTCGAATAGGTCCTCGTTTTTTAAAGCAAGCATTGCAGTATACTTCTGGTCTTCTTGGTTTAAATGGGAGAATAAATTTTTGTTTGCATTCTACACAAATTACTTCTGTTGCATCTTTTCGAGAGTTTCCTTTTTTGCTTTCTCTTTCAAAGTTGACGGTTGTATTCATCTTGTGAAGATTGTTTTCTTTGAAGTTTCTTTGTAATTTGTGTGTTGGCATAGTCTTTCTCAAATAGTTGTATATTTATATATTATTCGTTTTAGCGGTTTTAGGCATATTTTGCTTTACAACGCTATATTCTCTATTTGGGTGTTTCATAAAGTAGGTTATTTTATCATTTCTTTTCATTTGTTTAATTTTATATTCTATTTTTGCTGCTTCAACTTTGTCTGTAACTCTGACTGCGTGAAGTAATCTCTTAAATTTCTTACTTTTTACGTATTTACTTCCTTTTCCTGATTCATGAACTTTCATGCGTTTCTCTAGGTCTGTTGTGATTCCTGTATAAACTGAGTCATCTTTGCATTCTAGAATATAAACATACCACTGTTTTGTCTCAGCCATGAATTGTTTGGTTGTGAGCGTGACTTTTTATATGTTTTCTCTAAATTTTAGAAGAAGCCGAGTGAGTAAATGTTATCCATTGCTGTGCTTGCCTTGTTCGCCATAGTATTTTGGTCTGAAAAGAGTTCTTTGTATTGGTCTATGCTCTCAAGGAATTCAGTTTTATCAAAGAATCCAGTTCCATAGCATGATGTTTGTGGGTTTCCTTTATACCGTTCATTTATTTTGAGGGTTTCTGCAAACACTTCTGGGAATTTATCATACATTACATTGAGTACTTTTGAGGTCAGTATTATTTCTTCCACTTCATTCAATGCGTGTATTTTATCGAATTCGTTTCTTCGTGTATCATAGAATTGGTCTATTGTTTTCTTTTCGGTTGTGAATATTAGTGCTGGGATTATGCCTATAATTGAAGTTGGCATTTCGCTCCATTTATTGGTTGATATGTAGTCTAGAATAGAGATGCCTTCTTTGGGATCGTACATTAAATTTGTGGCACAAACGTCAGGCTCTATCCCATTTTCAAACATTTCTTTAATGGTTTGAATAAGATTTGTTATTTCCTTATTTGAATAATTTGGTTTTGTGAAACTATTAAATTTACTAAGATTTGTTCCGGGTAGTTCTTTAGTAATAACTGTCTCATCGTCTTGAGAGTATGCAACTAATCGTGCTATGTTTTTTATTCCTTTACCTTTCTTAAGTACTATTATGTCGTCTTCTATATCTCCATGGAACTTAAATTTTATTGCATATTTTTGATTTTCAATTTCTTTGCTTATTGCATAACCATTGCTGCCTTTTCCAAGATACCCTGCAATATTTGCTACTGTTTCTGGACTAATGTATTCCTTTTTTATTTCATCAACTAATGGTTTGAATGTAGCATATGCTTTCACTCTCTCAAGTTCTGCATTTGTTTGTTTGGTTTCGTTTGCTGTATTCATTGACTTACCTTTATTCGGTTTGGAATTGATATTCTTTTGAGCTGTCTTCGAAATTAAGAATTTGCACGTTTGTTGGTCCTAGACTAAAATCCCATTTCAATAAAGAATCTCCATTAGTATCTCCTTTTATGAGAATTCTAGAAAACTTTTTTCCTGCAATTGAAAAATGGTGTTCTTTCATATCTTCAATTGGGTCCATTGAATTCATTGTTCTAAATGCATCAAAACCCGTTTCGATTCCTATTCGTTTATTTCCTGCACTCATACATCCTGATGGGTTTCCCATCGCGTATGCTCTAACACGAGATTGTTCTGGTGCTTGCCAAAGTTCTGCATTGCATGCCATGATGATGTCGTATTTTTTTGCAGCTTCATCTTTGGTCATAATTTGTGATTTTGAGTGATTTTCATAGAGGTTGCCAAGTCCACCATGTGCAAGAATGATTTTATACTCTTGAAAGTTTCTAAGAAATGGGCATAGTTTTCTATTTTCAATATCTAATTTAATCATTAATGCAATACCTATACTTGACAGATGTGATGTTATATCTTTGTCTGTAACTGAATCGATATGTGCTCTTATGTGCTTGTTATTGTATGTGATATTGCTTGTGTAGTGTATCATCCTTTGTTAGTTCACATAATTGAAGAGAATATATAAATGTTTCGTTTTTGTTGTCCCTAAGAAGTAATAAATCGTTTATTAAGTGCAAGACTTGTAGCGTAGAGAGTACCAATAATTGCAGACCCCTTTGCGTTGTAGTATGTCTTAAGAATATCCATATTGTCTATTACGTGCGATCTGATCTCATTATTCCACAAATAGAGTTCATGACTTCTCCCTTGAGCTGCAAGCACATAATCAACACCCTCACCACCTAGAAATGCAATTCCTGCAACAGCAAGGCCTGCAAGCGCAGATGTAACAATAATTTTTGTGAGTGATTCAACCATATAGAACCTATTTGGAAAGGATTATTTAAATGATTTCATTTTATGATCTTATTTTGTGTATGTGTGGATTTATAAATACTAAAATACCATTAATAAATGGCTATTTTGATGTGAACTGGGTGATCTTTAAAAAAACAGTATTAACTTTTCTTGCTTTTATACTAAAAAATTTCAACAGAGATTCACTAAAGAATTCAAAGAATTCTTGGTGCACCAAAAGCTTCGCTTTTTAGTGTTTTCTCTGGGGTTTCTTGGAACGCTAGTGAGCGTTCTAAGACTTAGAAACATCA
>CAZFEG010000099.1:0-3828 GCA_964517565.1 uncultured Methanosarcinales archaeon | reverse complement strand
CTTGAGAGAAAACAGTGTCAGTTTTTTCAAAACTCGCATTTTCTAATTCTTGAACAAATCTTTGATAATCCTCATTGTCATTCAATAAGTCCATACTTTTCTCATTTTCTTCTTGAGAACTTTTTTGAATATTATCAATACTACCATTAACCATATCCCCACTCAAAGAAGCATTTTTTCCAAGAGCGTTTTTATAATCTATATTAAAATCTCCAGAATTGTTGGACGTAGGATTAAGATTTGCATCAGATATATTATACCCTGCATCTAATAATTCTTGTTGTTCTTTTTGAAAGTTCTCATTATTTACTAATTCATTCTGAAAAGCATCTTCCATTTCCTGCTGCTCTCGAAGTTTATTATTCATTTCATTTTTTAAAGCAGAAGTGTCTTGAGATAATTGATTGTTCTGTAATTTCTCTTCTGTTTCAGATAAAGGTTCTGGTTGCTCCTTATTCTCAAACATTTCCTTAATACTATCTTGTAAATTTTTTTGATCCTCAGCAGGTGCTTGTTCGCTTTCTTGAGAAGAAGAATCCTCTTTTTCTGAAGAACTAGATTGAGAATTTTCTTCATTATTCTTTTCCGATTCATTTTCAACAAAATATATAGTAATATCATTAATAAATAAAGCATTTGTTCCGAGTTCTTCATATGAAAATGTTAAATCAACCGATAAAATAAGTGGAACATCTGAAGAACCGAAACTCATCTGAATATCAGATTCATTCTTTTCAACAGAAAAAGGTGTTGATTGAGTATTAGTATTAGAATATTGCATCCCGCCTTGATTTAAAGATTGAGAAACAGTATAAGACAGTGTTCCATCAATCGTTTTTTCAAACGAATTATTTGTGTGTAAAATAAATATGGCATCCTCACCAGTCACAAAATAATAATCTTTTTGATCTAAAGAAAAAGTTATGTTATCTGCAAAAACAAATGAAAAAGAAGAAATACAAAAAAGAACAAGTAAAGTAAAAAATATAATAGTTTTTATTTTCAACGTATAATCCTCTTAGCGCCATACCTTAGATATAAATAAAGAAGAAAAATCATTAATGCAGCTAAAAAAAACCAATCTTTAATATTTGTTTTTTCTTTTTCTCGCTCAATATCTTGACTTATAGTATCATAAATTTCATTAAGAGTATACTCATCAACCGATTTAAAATACAAACCACCCGTTTCTTGGGCTATTGTTTTAAGTGTCTGCTCATCCAACTCAGCATATTGAGGTCTTCCAAACCAATCATAACCTAAAATAACTTGACCTTCAGATCCCAAACCAACAACATATACCTGAATATCATTTAATTTCGCGAAAGCAATAGCCTCACCAGAACTAATAACGCCAGCATTTCCAACACCATCAGACAATAAAATAACTATTTTCTTTTTATTTGGTATTGAAGTTGCCATATCAATTCCCAAACTTAAACCATCACCTATAGCGGTTTTTCCTTCCCGCGGCGCAATAGCACGAAGTTTCTCAATCACCTTATCTTTAAAAGGACTCAAGTAAGCAGCAGTCATGGCTCCAGATTCAAAAGTAACAATTCCAACATGATCATTCTTTTCAAGAGCATCAAGAAGTATTTCAGCAGATGCCTTTGCTGCTTCAAGACGGGTCGGTTTATAATCAGTTGCCTGCATACTTCCTGAGACATCCATTATTAAAACAACATTCACGCCTTCCTTCGTTTGCTTTAAGGGAATCATAGGATTTGCAAAGCCAACAAGAATACATAACAACACCAATAAAGACAAATAAAATAATACATCATTTCTTCTAGATTTCTTTTTATTTCCTAATGCAGATTTAATAAAACTTAAATTACTAAATTTAATTGCATCTCGTTTCTTTTTTTGAATAACAGTTTTATACACATAAAAACTAATAGGAAGCAATACTAAAAATAGCAACAACCAAGGACTTTCAAAACTAAACATCAAGACACCCCGCCTTTTTGACGTAATTTAAAAAATTTTCTTAAAGGCACATCATACTTTTCATCAGTAAATAATTGAATTGAATCAATCTTATTTTTTCTAAATAAAGTTTTTAATTCATCTTCTTTTTTAGATAATACCTTAATATATGATTTTCTGAATTCTTCATCAGAAGTGTCAACAAGTAACTGTTCACCAGTTTCCTCATCTTCCAAATCTATTAAACCAACATCAGGAATTGAAATCTCTCGAGAATCATTTACACGTAAAGCAACAACATCATGTTTCTTTTTCAAAAGATTCAAAGCTTTAGAGAAATCATCTGAATAAAAATCTGAAACAATAAAAATAACAGCACGCCTCTTCACAACATTTGCAATATGAGATAAAGATTTTTTAATATTAGTCATTTTTGAACGCGATTTATGACTAACTAAAGCACTAATCAATTTTAATACATGTTTTTTCCCTTTTCTTGCAGGAATAAATGTTTCTACAGTATTTGTGAAAATAAACAAACCAACATTATCATTATTTCTTATTGCTGAAAACATCAACGAAGCAGAAAGTTCAATAGCACGAAATCTTTTTTCTACAAAATTCCCAAAAGATCCAGATGCAGAAAAGTCAAAAGCAAAATAAATTCTTAAATCTCGTTCTTCAATAAACTCTTTAATAAAAGGTTGATTAAAACGCGCAGTCACATTCCAATCAATAGACCTCACATCATCTCCAGGTCGATAATCACGAATATCAGAAAATTCGATACCTTGACCTTTAAAAACTGAACGATAATTTCCAGAAATGAATCCATCAACAAGTTTTTTTGTTCCAATCTCTATTTTTTTTACTTGCCTAATGATGTCTTTAGTTTTTTGCATTCTAGCTCAGCACCCTCAAGGAACTTTTATTGAACTAAGTATTATATCTATTAATTCGTCAGTAGTTTTTTCTTCAGCTTCAGCCTCATAGGTTAAGAGAATCCTATGACGTAAAACATCATAAGCTATTGCTTGAACATCTTCAGGTTTAACATAGCCTCGACCATTAATCATTGCATGAGCTTTTGCAGCAAGAATAAGCCAAATTGAAGCTCTTGGAGATACACCATACTGAATATACTCCCCAATATCCAAACCATACTCAGAAGGATTACGTGTTGCATCAACTATATCTGCAACATACTCTTTTACTTTTCTATCAGCATAAATTTTTTGATTAAAACCCTGCATTTCAAGAATCTGCTTCACAGATAACTGTTTTGAAACAGAAATAACTATATCTTCAGTAAAACGTTCAATAATCTCAAGTTCACTAGATTTGTTCGGATAATCAATGAGTATTTTAAACATGAACCTATCAACTTGGGCTTCTGGAAGATTATAAGTCCCTTCACTCTCAATAGGGTTCTGAGTAGCTAAAACCATAAAAGGTTTTGGAAGAGTCAAAGTATCTCCCTGAATAGTCACCTGCTTTTCTTGCATTGCTTCAAGAAGAGCAGACTGAACTTTTGGAGGAGCACGATTAATCTCATCAGCAAGAATAAAGTTAGTAAATAATGGACCTCGCATTGTTTTAAAAGAACTTTTTTTATGATCATAAATTTTTGTACCAGTAATATCGGCAGGTAATAAATCAGGAGTGAACTGCAATCTCGCAAACCCGCTATGAAGACACTCAGAAAGCGTTTTAACCATCAATGTTTTTGCAAGACCAGGAACGCCCTCTATTAATATATGCCCATTAGCAATAACACCTATAATTAATTTTTCAACAATTTCTTCTTGACCAACAATGACCTTGCTCATTTCACTATGAACTTTGCGAAGTTTTTTTGAGTAATTTTCTGCAATTTCATTTAATTTTTTTATCTCT
>CAZFEG010000098.1:0-3834 GCA_964517565.1 uncultured Methanosarcinales archaeon | reverse complement strand
TACCGTTTTAATGCCTCAATCCCTGTTTTAATAGAACTGGTTATTTGTCTTGTAAGCATTATTAAGCCAAAAGTAAGTAGACCTTTTTGTTTATATTTTGAAGCCATACTTTTTAATTCATCTTCACTAATTTCTGCTTGCTCGATTTCTTCATCAGTTAATTTTTCTAATTCTTGTATTTCTTGATATTGCTTTTTAATAAAACCAACAACATCACCGTAAAATTTCATTTCTTCATTATTGTATTTTAAGTAATGATTCTTCACTATTCGTTTTGAGAATTTAAGCCCTGTATCTCGTCTGAGATTTCGAATCATGATTTTCCCAAGCTTATCTTGAAGTGGTTGTTTATTCTTAACTTTAAGCCCGTCTTTATCGTCAATGAAATATTCAGTGAATCTTGCCTTAGTACCTAAGAACCCGGGATGTAATAAATCTATTAATGCCCATAATTCAAACATGTTATTTTGCAAGGGTGTTGCTGTAAGCATTAAGCATCGTTCTTTTTTAATATTTTTTACCAACTTATAATTTTGTGTAGAACTATTTTTTAATTTATGAGCCTCATCAATAAGTAGCAAATCCCATTGAATACTCTGCACTACACGCGCATGGTTTTCAGTTTTTGCCGTATCTATAGAAGATATTACTTTCAAATTATTTTTATAATCTTCAGGATTGTTCGCTATAACAAATTCTTCTGAGAACTTTGATCGCAATTCTTCTTGCCATTGATATTTTAATGTTGCTGGAACTAATATAAGTATTTTCTTTGCAAGTTTTCGTACAAGATATTCTTTTATGATGATTCCTGCTTCTATAGTTTTACCAAGACCAACTTCATCAGCTAGTAATGCTCTATGTGAGAAATTATTTAATACATGCAGTGCAGTTCTTGTTTGATGAGTCATTATTTCAATTTTATCAACATATGAACTCATTCCAATAAGTTTGTCAACTGTTTGAACAGATAATAAAGATTTAGCAATAACACTTAATGTAAACTCTCTTGCACTCGTCTGATTTTCCTCTGATGCAATTTTTTTAATAGCGCTCAGATTTTGAACTATTGATTTGGCCATCTATTCATTCCACACCCAATTAATATTTAGAGAATTTAGTTTAATAAAGAGTCTTTTGAGTTGAATTAATATTCTAAAACATAATGTCAATTATAAAGATTTCGTCTTTTAGAGCGTAATTTCAGTATTATCTGCCACTAAGAAAAAAAATAGCGGGACTAGTTGTCACACACTACGAGAAGAGTAAAAAAAAAAGAATAACTTTATAAATAATATACTTCAAAAAACAAATATGGACTTTCACCCAATAATTGTGCATTTTCCTATAGCATTACTAACAATTTATTCTCTTATGGAACTTATAAGACCAAAAATACTTCAAAATAATGAAACTTGGTTTTATATAAAAACAATATTCATAATAATTGGAACAATAGGTGCACTTTTTGCTTTAACAAGTGGAGATATAGCAGCCCACCAATACACCAATAATGAACTAGAACCACTCATAGATACACACGAAGGATTTGCAGGAGCAGCAACAAAACTATTTTTTGTAATGTCTATAACATACATCTTAACATTTATTAACAGGAAATATAAAAAGTACATTACTAGAGCATACAATGGTAAACTTGCTAAACTATGGCAAATACTTATTAAAATAAAAAATATAATCCACATGACACCAATCATATATATTATAGCAATTGCAGGTTTAATTCTTATAACAATAACTGGAGCACTTGGCGGAGCACTCATCTATGGGCCAGACACAGATCCACTCATACAACTAGTTCACAACATATTCTTATAGAAAAAATTAGCAAACTAAAAAGTTGTGAAATTAAAATGATTGTTCCACAATATCAGTTGATGATATTTTAAAAAAAGAAAAAAATTAAACTAAAATATCTTCTTTTGAAAATCTCATTTTTAGTCTTGCTTCATCTGCAGGATAACCTATAGGAATAATAATCGAAGCTAGTAAATTCTTAGGTAAGTTTAATATTTCACCATAAGCTTTAGAATCAAAACCTTCCATAGGACAACTATTAAATCCTTTCTCAACAGCAGCGAGCATTACATGATCTGCAACTAAATAAGCTTGTTTACTAGCCCAAAAAGATATTTCCTCAGGAGACTTCTCTGCAAAAGCACCCTTCATAAAATCCATATATGTGGCTTTTTTATCTGCAGGTAAACCCAATTCATCCATGATCTTGCCTAAATGTTCTATTCTCTCCATAACAGCATTATCAGCACAAAAGACTAACAAATGCGAACAAGATGTTATTTGTGGTTGATTCCAACTAGCTTCTTGGAGTTTTTCTTTAACAGCTCTTTCACTTACAACTTTAATTCTAAAAGGTTGTAAACCAAAAGCAGTTGGAGCAAGTCTTGCCATTTCAATAACGTAATCTAAATCATTTTCAGAAACTTTTTTATTGATATCAAAAAGTTTTACTGCATATCTATTTTTAACTAATTCTTCAAAATTCATATTTTCCACCCTTTGTGACTTATTAAGGTATGAAATTTGATTTATAAGACTTCTGTAGAGGAAATAGTGTTAAGCACAGTCTTAATAAAATATTTATTCAAAGCCTTCCAAAAGAAGTAAAATAACAAGAATCATACTCAAAACACGCAGAACACTTAAATATGGTAGAAAATACCGTTTAAGTATAATGGTCAAAAAAGAAGACGTACTAAGAGACATATTCAAAGCAAAAAAAGGGGATCGAATTAAAACAAGCGAAGATTCTTTAAAGAATATAGATGAAATCAAAAAAGTCTATAAGGATTTAACTGGCACTTTAACTAAAATACCTTTAAGAATAAGTAACTTCAGTATCAAAATAGATTCTAAAACATTTATAGAACTAGATGACCAACTACACTTTAACAGATATCGACTTCAAACACTCAAGTCAGAAATTTATCAAAACTGCAAATTATTCAATGTAGAAGAACATAAACGGTTATGTGAAGAACATGAACCCACCTGCTTAAGAATTGCAGGCGACACAGATAGATGGAAAACTAACAATAGTGAAAAAGCATTCTTAAAATCAGGACCTGAAAAAAAATTAGAAGGAAACGGATCTTCAAGATGGAAACAAAAAGCATTCTTTGATTTCATAAAAGATGTTTATGCAATAGAGAATGAAATAAACTTAAAACGAGTATCTGTCTGGGAAACCGTAAAAGGAAATATCACTATCAAACAAATTCTTGATGAAGAGATAAAAGAACATTACGAAAATCTAAAGAAACATATTCTTAGAAAATTCGAAGTATAGTTTAATTCAATAATTATGCTTAATGTCTTATTCCACAAGAATAAGATTAAATTATCTTATAGAGATAACAAAGTAAAATTAAAGAGTCATATTATTTCTAACAAACTATTTAATCAAAAAAAACTATAATAAAGATTTCATTATAGGAGGAACACTTCTGTAGGTTAACTCACGTCTTAAAATGGGATAACCATGAACCACACAGGCATAAGAACCAGAACGTTTGACTCTATCAATTTGTAACTTAACAATATTAGTTTTTTCACGCTTAGAAACACCAATATTTAAATCAAAAGCATGAAATAAATATAATCTATTAGAAGGACTTCGAGGATCAATAAAACCAACACCTTTGTTAAAAACTTCAAACTCAATATTTTTCCTTGATGAACCTTTAAAATAAACAGATGAACCAGAAAAGCCAATTTCATGTTTAGAAGTAACATCTAAACGAGGATTATACCAAGACTGAACTTTATCTAAAGAAGAATTATAAAAAATTATTT
>CAZFEG010000097.1:0-3848 GCA_964517565.1 uncultured Methanosarcinales archaeon | reverse complement strand
CAAGTTCACTATTTAACGGAGTATCACTTTGTGCAGTTACAGATACTAAAGTCGGAGGAGTTAAAACAACACAATTAGTTGAAGAACAATATGTTCCTGCACCACATTGCGCGTCACCACTACAATCATACCAAACACCTGAAGAACAATAATCAGTATCTGCATCACTATCAGCATCATGACTTACACTTGCAGTGTTATAACAAGCATTATTATCAACACAATCAGTACTAGCAGAACAACAAGCATCAGTGGCATCAGCAGAACCATCCATCGTAGCAGCATTAAATGTAGCTATATCTCTATACTCACCACTATCATCACCGCAACAAGTAGTTGCTGAAACTTCTCCACCAAGACTCCAACGAGAACTACCAACAATTGCAGTACAAGCAGCACTACTAGCATCACCACCATACCAATTTCCACTACTACAATAAGCTTTATTAGGAATTGCAGGACTGCTAGTTCCACCAGTAGTAGTACAAACATCATTATAATTACAATCCAAATTACTGTCACAACATGCAGTTATAGCATCATTATAATTTGCTGGTGCATCAGTACTGGAACTTTCTGAAATAACATATTCTCCACTATCATCACCACAACAACATTGAATACTTGGTTGACCACCTGCACCAACATTACAATAAGCAGTGAGAGGACCATTAGTTGTATAATAAGAATTTTCTGAAGTCGCGTCTCCACCGATTAACCATGAAGCTCCTACTGCCGAACAATATGAACTATGATAATCCACATTTAACCATCTACCATCAGGATAACACCGCATATCAGATTTTCCATTTCCATCAGTATCATAATATCCTTGTGTATAACAAACACCATTTAAAACACAATCTGTAGATGCAGAACAACAAGCACTATCACCAGTATCAGTAGGACCATGAGTCATTCCTACTTGAGTAGTATAGACATCATAGTATCTACTATATTCGGCAATATCATCACCACAACAAGAAGTTGAACCATGACCTTGAGTATTATATTCTCCTATACTCCCATCACCAGTTGGTAACCAAGATAATCCGCATTGACCACATCTTCCTGAATCACCATCACAATCAAGCCACGCACCATTACTGTCACAAACTACTATTTTATCATCAGTAACAGCCTTAGTGTCAGTTCCAGTATATGAAACGCAAGTACCAGTATTACTAACGCAATCAGATACAGCATTGCAACAAGCAGTATCAGTGTCTGTCCAATCAACAAACCAAACATTAGTAGAAGTACTTGTGTACCTTGTCCAGGTTTTCGCATTTTCATTTGCATCATCACCACAACAACTAGCTGAACCAATATCTCCACCTAAAGCCCAACGATTTACAGCAACTTCACAATCACAAGCAAGTTCACTAAAATCCGCATCCAATCCACCATAATCAACACTACAACTACCAGCACTACAAGTCTTACCAGTAAAATAATTTGGTGAAGAACAGTGATCTGCAGAATCACACTGACCTATTGATTCTACTCCTGCACTGCAGACATATCCAGCAGCAGTATTAGCAGTAGCATCATTGACATCACAAGCATAACCTACTCCATCACAATTACCATCAGATCCTCGTTTAACACAAAGGCTATCACAACTAACCCAAGTATTAGGAGTACATTGACCGTTAATATCTTGATTGGTTGATTGAAATGTATAAGTATTTGTTCCTGATTGTATACCACATGTTGGAAGAAGTGTACATTGGTATGTTGATGTAGGACAATATTCATCCGATCCACAATCCGTATTAGCACAACAATCAGAAGATACAGTCCCAACACAAGAACCACCACAAACAATTTTATCTTGAGAAAAACCAGGATTAACATCACTATCACATTGAGCTAAATCAACACATTCTCCCGAATCCATATAATACGTACCACCGCTTAAACAGACTAAGCCAGTTCCACATTCCATAGTACCATCATCAGTACAAATACCATCTTGAGAATAAGCAGCAGTTCCAGATCTAGTTTGATCACAAGCATCTCCATTTCCTGATGAACAACCAGAATAATAACTCCCACTTGTAAGCCTTGTAATTCCTGATGTTTGACAAGTACTACTCGCACACCTTCCAACAGATCCATAAGGTGCAGTTAAACTATTAATCGTAGCGGTATCACAAAGATCCAGACTCAAATCACAACCCGAAACAAAATAATTATTATTACTAGCATCAATACGAACAACACCACCACTAGCAGTACAACCACTAGTTGTTAACATACCCATCGCAGAATAATCACCACTAGTTATAGTACTATCGCAACTTTGTCCAAAGTAATATTCATCCGAATCATAAAATGAATAGTGAAAATCCGAATCATCCATGTACATACTATGGCCATAAAAAATATAACCTGAAGTTTCACAATCAAAGTCAGATAGCCCTCCAGTATCAAAACACATACCATTCTGAGAATAAACACCATTAGAAGTACTTGAATCACATTGTTTACCACCGTGACCATTGCAATCCCCATAATATGTAGTACTAACTTTGACAACATCAATTTGGTCACAAGTACTACTTGCACAAATACCATCAGCAGTATACATTGTGCCAACATTAGCATCACAAGCATTACCAGCACTACCACAACTTGTAGTACCAGAGCTTGTCAAGATACCACTTGTTGTACAAGAATTCCCACTATTACATGCACCATTAAATGAAAAAGTACTCGCATCAGTATCACAACGTTTGGTAACTCCAACAACACTACAATCTGCAGCCAATAATCCAGTTCCACCAACAGTACTATCAGCGACTTCACCATAATCACAAGTATTAGTATTATCTTCACAAACCCCAGCACTACCACCATTATAAGTGGCAGTCGTTGTTGAACATTGGTCTTTATCATAACCACTACAACTTGAACGACAATAACCTTTCACACAAAAATCGTTTGCACATTGATCACCATACGTACAAGCGTGACCATTTGCATAATATGAGGTAGAATTATAATTTATTACTAATTTAGGTCGTGAACCAGCAGTTGTGAAATCAGATGTAGCATACACAGCCTGCCTGAAATTGATTTCGGTTTGTAAATTCATTAAAAAACCATAATTGGTATTAATTATAGTATCCTTCACCAAATTTGTAACATCTATATTTAGAGCATGAGAATAAATTGTTGTAGGTGCAGCTACACTAACCCTATTCGTTGTAGTAGCAGAAGGTTGAGTATTCCAAGTGACCGTGCTTTCCGTCCAAGAAGAAGTTGCTCTACTAATATACCAAGGAGAATTAGTTGCATAGTTTAGTCTCCCAGTACCATGAGGAATAGCAGGATTATTATAAACTGATAAATATGCACTAATAATATCGGCCGAGTGTGTAAGATTAATATAATCAAATTGAATTAAAGTTCTATAGACTCCATTAATACCTCCAAAACTCCATGCCATCATGTATCCAGCTATATTTGTCCCATAATTATTATTACCACTGTTACTGTACATAGTTGCATCTTTACCATTAGTACTATCAGGCTGAAAAGTCACAGTACAAGTCCCATCAAGATTATCAACCGTTGTATAATAATTCGCCACAGTACCTGTGACACAACCAGAGGGAGTTCCGCAAATCGCACAAACACAAATTTTGCCTTGGAGTTCACAATCCTTTGTCTTGGTGTAACAAGGATCATAAGTGCAAGAAGCATCACAAATATCTTTTGGCGGTTTGAGCTCACAAGAGGAAGTAGCATAACCTAAACCAGAACACATATCTGCACATTCAGCTTGAGGAAAGAAAATGTCTTGCGAGCCATTTACAAAACTAACATCATCTCTAGAT
>CAZFEG010000096.1:0-3915 GCA_964517565.1 uncultured Methanosarcinales archaeon | reverse complement strand
AATTTCTACGGGGTGTCCTGCATTACATGCTTCTGCCACGCAATAAGGATCGTCAGTAGTATTTGTACTACAATATTTTTTATATTCTGGTCCTAGCGGGGGGTATTCGCCCATTTCTTTTGCGAATGGTAAACTGTTTGTTTGTAAATAACATCCTTTTTCTGTTGTACAAAGTGGTCCCCACGTTCCTGCAGTACCACTGCAACAATAACCATTTCCACTACCTTGTAAAACACCATTCCATAAAGTTAAAATAACATTATCAGTTTCTGCAAGCCATACTGGTGCTCCTCGCATAACGTCTGGACAATAACCATTTTCTGTACATTCTCCGTCAAGTATATTATATGTTGTTTGATTTGTACAACATCTTGGACTTGGATCTCTTGACGCAGTGCACATTGTTGTAACAGCATCTTCGTTTATGTCGTCTCCGCAACATTCTTCGTAGTCGTCAAAGTATTCTCCTAAGATAAGTGCGAGAGGGTCAGACCCATCACTTAGAACATCTTTTTTGAGCCATCCGTCTGTGAAACCACATGTTGTTTCACAACTTGTTGCATCACTATCACAATCTACCCAGTATTTTTTTTGATCAGTTGGTGTTGAGTATACTGCCATTACAAGTGGCACTATAAGTAGTAATAGAATCATTCCACTAATTACAAATATTCTTTTATTTTTAAGAGTCATCTAATCATCACCACAGTACATTGATATAGTTGCATCATTACTATCATCTCCACCACCAAAATAAGGTTTCGAACCTTCAGCATAGCATAATGCGAAAACTTCAGGATTATCCAAAGAATAAGCACCATTATCAAAGAATGAAGTTCCATACACGCAGTCAGTTTGTTGACCACAGCATGCGCCTACAAATTTATCATCTGCCAAGTTCACAGCCATATTGTCTGGTTCTAATCCTCCAGGATAATCATTTATTGCAACGTTTGACATGTTTCCTTTGTACACAGATCTTTGCCAGACAAAGTATGAACTTCCACCACAACAAAGGTATGTGAGTTCTGAGCTATTGTCATCACAGTCCCAAATTGGATCACCCACCGTTTGTCCTAAATTATTTACAGGCCATGTAGGCATTCCGTTTTCTGAAATAAAATCATAATCAATTATAGTTTGACATTTTAATGCTCCACCACCCCAAGCACATCCAGGTGCGCCACCATTCAGATTACCACACCCACCTGGAGAAGAATTAAAATCTCCACACTCAAAGTTCACACAAAAATTAGGCCCAGGATTACTAACAGCAAATGATTCCGTTTCATTTCCAAAACCATCGTTATCAGCATCAACAAAGCACGTTTCAAGAGCATAAACATGTACATATACTGTTTTTTGTACCAGACATCCGTTTGAACTTGCTCGTACAATAACATCTTCAATACCTACAGCATCTGGTGTACATTGAAGTTCAGAATCTACAACTTGACATGTTGCTGCAGATCCACTTGATGAAACTAAACTATATGTTATTGCATCTCCGTCCAGATCAAACACATAAAGTGCCATATCAACAATAAAAGTATCTACTGCTGGTAATTCTGCTAAATAATAATTTGTTGGTAAGGCGTCCATGTTTGGACAGTCACCAGACACCGTTATTGTGAGTGTTTGAGAACTATCTTCTATACAATCCTCCACATACACATCAACTGTTGTTGTTCCTTGTCCTGCTGGTAGAAAAAACATGTGTGATCCTGTTAAAACAAAGTGTCCAACTAAAGGATCCGTCATTGAAGTATCTGCTGAATAGGTTAGGTAGTCTCCTTGCGAGTCAGATGAATAATCTGGAAGATAACCTAATGGATAATATCCATAAGGATTTGTTGCGTTTGGCGTGTTGGGGAAAGTATATGGTGTTGGTATTCCTGAGAATGTCGGTGCGTCATTTGTAAAATTCAATACGGTGAATGGTTGCGCATTTGAGTCACACATTCCGTCGTTTGCTGTAATGTTTGCACTTACCGGCCCGCCAGAAGCCTCTCCTGAAGGGATAACCGCTGAAGTTGATGGAACAACATAAAATTCTGCAATACCAGAAGGTATAGCTAGACTTACCGAATAGGTTAAGGAATCATCATCAGCATCACTCGAATAATCATCTGCTAAAAAGAGTGTTGAATAATCACAAACATTATGTGTTGGAATGTTAGGTATCGCAGCCATGACTGGACATTCGTTGTTATCTACAGAAGTTATAGTTATAGTGTGATCTGATTGACAATTACCATTGTTTGCATTTATTCTTACTGTTACATTAAAAGTTCCCGGTAGTGGCGGACATACTCCCCCAGTCATACACCAAAGTTCATTTGTGTTTTGTTGAATCATACATTGACCAAATGCATAATTTGAAGAAGGATTTATTATTTCATATGTTTGTGGTGTTAGATTTAGACTTACTATACTTCCTAAGTCCATCACAGGAGTATAAGAACTTCCCGTAGCCATTGTAGCTGTTGGGTTTGGAGGTGAAAAACTTATTGTTGGACAATCGGTGCAATCTCGTTCTGGTCCTGAAGGATTCCCTGGCCAATAGCTTGAATCAAAATCATTACAATCAGCATTATCAGCAACTAATGGTGTTGCGTTTCCTTGACAGGAGTTCAGTCCTGAAGGATTCCATGAACAGGCATCGAAACTTTCACATGTTGCTATTATTTGATTATTTGAGCAATCATCGTTTTCGCAGGTTCCTGTAGGAATTTTCCAGTCACATCCCGCGTAATTTTCGCAAGTGCTTTCTCCTGAAGTGTAATCTTCACATTCCCAAACCCCACCAGAACAATAATTATTTGTTTGAAGGTCACACCAATTAACATGAAAAGAATTTTCGCAAGCAAGATCAGTAAGAAGTCCACAATCACCAAAATAAGTACAGCCATTAACCATGCAATGCAAAACCTCATAATCCCAAAGACAACCCAGATTCTCACAAGCAACAGGACCATTTATTGATCCACAATGAGGATTTCCAACGCAAATATCATTCGAACTAGGCGTACAACCAATTGTGCCTCCACTTGGTGCACCATTACAATTAGGACTAAATGCGCCGCAACTTATTGGAGACGTATAAGAACTGTCATATCCGCAATAACCTTCTTGTTCCCAAGAACATCCCGTCGTTCCATTACAAGCACCTGAATCACCATCATGTATTCCGCAATCAAAAGCTTGCACGCATTCGCCGTCGCCAGAACTAGCTGGATCCCAAGTACATCCTGGTACATCACCACAAGCATTTGAACCTAACAAGACGGAGCAAGGTGAAGCTTCTTCACAAGAAGGCACATTATCTATAGGCCAAGTATAACCAGGAGTTTCATTTCCATAAGTATCTTCATCAATATCAGTGTGACAGAATACCGGACAGTTAGCACCCACATTCTCATCAGTATCGTCACAATCATTTGCTCCCAATCCAGAACCTTTTTCTTTCATTTCGACTCCAGTTTTAGATACGCATTGTTGATCAGGAGTTGTGTACCACTGACAGTTACCTGCATCAGCTGTACAAGCTGCTTCATCACCAAAATAAGTATTTTCACAATAAAAATCACCAGCATTATCATTCCAAGTTTCACAGAATCCATCGTCAACTAACATACAAACGTCTAAAAAATCATTACATTCTGTTGGTGAGAGTGCACTACAAAAGTTTTGGCATTCGCCAGGTTCTTCCACATAAGGGCTTAAATGTTCATAAATTGTTGTTCCAAAGTAACCATCCCAATCTTTATCTGCAATACAACTTATATTGTAAAAATGATATCCGTTTGGACATTCATATTGATGTCTTGTATCATATGATAGACAAACTAAGGGACTTATTATATCTTCACCATTAGGATCATCCGCATAACAGGTGCAATTAATTAAGCTATC
>CAZFEG010000095.1:0-3915 GCA_964517565.1 uncultured Methanosarcinales archaeon | reverse complement strand
TATCTTGTCCAACCGAATTTGCTAAATCTCTCATGATTTAATTTAATTGTTTAATCTATTTAAATTTTTCGTTATACTAAAAAATTTTGACAGAGATTCTTTCTCTGGGGTTGAATACCTCGTCCTCGTAGAAATCAAAGGTTTCTAGGACGCAAAGCAATCTGTGATTGCTAGCGCACCAGCAACTTTGTTGTTAAGTGCATCAGAAACTTTGTTTCTGCGTGTTTAAGTTGAAATTTTTGGTACGAAAAAACGCTTTGCGTTTTTGGTACAAGAAAGACATAGTCTTTCTTAATATCGCAAAATTTGTCCTTTGATTAATTGTTGCTTTTCATACCTTGTCCTTTAGGGCGTGAGGGCAATAATTAATTAGAATTTTTTTGATTTTTAAATTTTTTTGTTTTTTAAATTTTTTTTTATTCTTATATTTTTTATTCTTTTAACTTATTTAATTCTTTAATAGCATCAGCTACATTGTCACTTTTAACTTCTGAAGAAAATACTTGGTTCTTTAAAGCGTGATTATATTGAGGGTCATAATGATCCTCTAAAAGAATTTGAGCTACCTTAAGATATTCTTTTTCATCAACTAACTGGTTTAGTTCTTCAACATGCTTATTGCTAAGGAAAACTTTTAGTTTGATGATTATCTCTTTTATTTTTTCATCCTCGTTGTGGGTGAAATAATCTTTGACTATTCTCTTACTCCGCTCTTCAATACTGCAAGTTATGTTAATTGTTTGAGACTTTTGCATTTGCTCAAATAAATTATTAGGAACGAAGACATCACCAACTTTTTTTGCTTCGCCTTCGATAAAAACGATTTTCTCATTTTTTAATTCTTGCAGCTTCTCAAATAAACGGCTCTCGAACATTTTTTGACTTACAGGTTCTAAACCAAGTGCGCCAAAGACTGAACTTCTATGTTTAGCCAAACCTTCTAAATCAATTGAAGGAGTTAATCCTTTGATGAGATCAGTCTTTCCACAACCAGCAAGACCTTGCAGGACAATAAGTTTGAATGGTGGTTTGTACTTTTGAAGTTCTTCTCTTATAAATTTTCTAAATTCTTTGTATCCATCAGTAAGTTGAACTACATCAAGACCGAGATTGCTTATTAATTCAGTCATTGTCTTTGAGCGCATACCACCCCGCCAACAATAAATTATTATTTTTTTATTTTTATCGATCTTCTTGAATTCTTCGATGAGATCAAGAATTTTTTTATTATATATTTGGAAACCTTCTTGGTAGGCTTTTATTTTATCTGAATTATATAATGTACCAACAATAACTCGTTCTTCATTAGAGAAAATAGGGATATTTATTGAACCAGGAATATTATCAATTTCAAACTCTTTAGGAGTTCTCGTATCTACAAAAATATGCTCTTCTTTTAATTGTAAAGCGAGATCAACAGTTATTGTTTTAATCATTTTCTTAGATATTGCTTTACGTTTTTTTGTTTATAGTTTTGTTATGGAGTTTTAAACAGTAATCCTCATCCTCATACAAGTTGAGCTTGAGAGCTTGACTCAAGTCAAACAAACCTTTCTTATCATGTTCTGAATTAAAAGTAATTGAGCTATACTCTTCTTCTGTCAAGTTGTGATAAAATAAATGATATTCAATAACATCTTTTCCGTATTTGTGGTGGGTGATTGTTAATTTTTTGGGAATTACATGTATACTCAGTTCTTCAGAAATTTCTCTTTTAATTGCATCTTCAGGATTGTTATCTATTAATTCAACCTTTCCACTAACACTATTCCAATATTCATCTCTTGTTCGGTGTAGTAAAAGATATTTGTTTTCAAATGTGAAAATACAACCAACAGTTGTTTTATCTATTTGACCCCTTTCTTTGATTAACATCTTTTTCTTGTTTATGAGTAATACAAGTTACCACTTGCTTTTTGTTCTTTGTCTTTCTGAGATTCTCGCTTGTTTACTCTTGGACGATTATTTGATTCATCACGACGAAAAGTGATATCCAAATCAACTAAGAAATTATACATTCCTTTCACCATGCTAAAAGGTCCTGTTACTGAACCTGAAATTGCAGGGGTTCCTTCAAAGACTAAAAGACGTTTAGAAATATAATCTATAAATAATAAATCGTGATCAACAATTAACGCACTCGCACGTTTTATTTCCATCATGTTCCGAATGACTTTTGAAAGAATAAGTCGTTGTTCAACATCAAGATAAGCACTTGGTTCATCAAGCATGTAAATATGAGCGTCCTGAGAAATAGTTCTTGCAATAACAACACGTTGCAATTCTCCGCCAGAAAGATCTCTAAGATTTAAATCAAGTAAACCATCAATTTGCATTGGTTTAATAATTTGCAAATCATACTTGAGAGCATCTTTAAGATATATACGGACAACTTCATCCTCTGCTTCAATATACTGTGGCTTATACGCAACAGTTAATTCTTTAATAGTTTCATTTGTTGAAAGGATTCCATTTTTTTCTTTACTTGCATTAACAAGTTCCTTAACAAAACTCGTTTTTCCAATACCGTTTTCACCAAGGATACCAATAATATCATTTTTAAAAATTGTTCCTTCCTTAACATCTAATGAGAACGTTCCTAATTTTTCTTGAAATTCAGACCATTTTACCAATTCGTACTGGCTGATTTCTTCGTCTTGAATGCCTCTATCAAATTTTATGGCATGATCACGAAAGCGAACATTCTCTTCACGAAGGTAACCACCTAAATAAGTATTGATGCCACTTTTTGTAGCTTTTAATTGGCTTACAACACCGTATACGGATTCCTTACCATAAATTAAATGAATGAAATCAGTGAGATAATCAAGAATAATAAGATCGTGTTCAATAACCATAACTGCATTATTTTCATCTGCAAGTTCTTGAATAAACTTAGCGACTTTTAACCGTTGTTTAATATCTAGGTAACTTGTTGGTTCGTCAAAGAAATATACATTTGCTTTTTTAAGAACGCAAGCAGCAATAGCGACGCGCTGTAATTCTCCGCCAGAAATTTGTTTAATATCCCGCGCTAAAATATTTCTTAATTCAAGTAAGTCGACAATTTTTTCAAATTCATCTTTTTCATTAACTCGTTGAAGAAGATCATTAACAGTTCCATCAAAATTTTTAGGAATAAGTTCGATTTGTTGTGGCTTGAAAGAAATAGTAATTTCTCCCTTTTGTAATTTCTCAAAATAAGCTTGTGCTTCTGTACCTTTAAAATAGTTAATGAGCTCTCTATATGTTGCATCGTCGAAAACTTGTTTTTTCTTTCCTAATTTTTTATTAGGATTGGTTGTTTTTGTTTTTATTTCATTTTCGTCTATATTTTTATTATTTGGTTTAGAACCAGAAAATTTTTCAAAATTAGGATTAAGAACACCTGCAAGAATTTTCATAGCAGTTGATTTTCCAATTCCATTTCGTCCAATTAAACCAACAACTTTTCCAAACACCGGAACTGGAAGATTGAAAAGGGCAAATAGATTTTCTCCATACCTATGAATTGGTGTTGTTCTCAATTCTTCGGGAAGATTAATAATATTGATAGCGCCGTAGGGACAAACTCGAGGACAAATACCACAACCCACACAAAGTTCTTCAACGATTCTTGCTTTATTAGTCTCTGAATCGATGATGATGCATTCATCACCCATTTTGTTAATAGGGCACTTTTTAAGACAAAGATTACCACATTCGTCAGGATGACATTTTTCCCTATTAATAACTGCAATTCGAGACATAGTATCACTGTAATCCGAGGGGGTTTTTAAAGTTTTCCTGTCAAGGATTTCGTTCCTTGATCCCGATGTGCAGCTGCGCTAGCACGTAAAAAACTGAGGTTTGTTTAAAGTATCTCTGAGAAATCTTTGATGTGAAGAAACTTTTAGTTTCTATCATCTCTGAGAA
>CAZFEG010000094.1:0-3925 GCA_964517565.1 uncultured Methanosarcinales archaeon | reverse complement strand
GATATTACTGAAGTTATTAAGGGTGCGAGCACGAAACCTGTTGCTTTCATGGCTCATTACCCTGGATGTGGCGTTGGTGGTCATTGCATTCCTGTTGATCCTTATTACTTGATTGAGAAAGCAAAATCTGTTGGTTTCGATCATCATTTCTTACGTGTCGCTAGAGAAATAAATAATAGCATGCCTGAATATACTGTTAAATTATTACAAGATGCTCTTAATGAAAACAAACAATGTATGAATGGTACTGTTGTAGGTCTTCTTGGTTTATCTTACAAGGCAAACGTTGGTGATCTTCGTGAGAGTCCTGCTCTAGTTATAAAAAAGCTTCTTGAAAAGAAGGGTGTGAAAGTTCTTACTTACGATCCTTTTATCAATAGTGATTGTAAAAATCTTGCTGAATTCCAAGGAAAAACTGATGTCGTTCTTTTAGCTACAAACCATAGCGAATTCAAGAAATTAGACTTTAGCAAAGTGAAAGTTTTTGTTGATGGTAGAAATTTCTTCGATAAAAAAAACGTAAACTGCATTTATCGAGGAATTGGTCGTTAATAACACAATCACTTAAGAAAACTCCAAACAATCTCAATTCATACCGAACGTTTATAAACACCAAGCCCTTAACGCGTTTTATGGGAGATATAGACGCATTCGATCATCATCGCAAATACCTTTCTTACCAGATGACTCGTCCAGATTATGCTAAGGCTATGCCTACAATAACTAATCTCGCTATTGAACATACAAAAGGTATGACTGATATCGTTCTTTCTGATTTCTGTTGTGGTGTTGGTAATTCTACTAGAACATTTACTAAATTAGTCAAGGTTAAAAAAGCATTTTTAATTGATCTTAATTTTGGTTTTCTTGAGCGTGCTGAAAGCACCATTACTGATGTTAAAGACGTGATTTTAAAAAATAAAGATATTCTTGAACTTGAGTTCAAAAAGAATTCTGATATCATTTTCTCAATCTTTGCCTACCATCATATTGAAGATAAAGAAAAAGCAAAGTATATTTCTCAAATAAAAAAAGCTCTTAAGAATGGAGGAGTTCTTATTTTTGGAGAGATTTATTTTAATGATAAAGCTCAAGAACAAAAGTATTATGATGAACTCTATAAAGCAATTCCTGCTTTTAAGAAATCTCCTGAACTTCAAAAATTTATTAATCAAACTGCTAATAGTAAAAAATGTGAGTTTAAAGTAAGTAAGAAATTTACCGAAGATCTGTTTAAGAAAAATGGTTTCAAAAAAATTGATGAAAAAAAGATTTGGCCTCAAGATTCCAATGACGAAGGCATGTTTATTCAAGTATACACTCTTTCTTAATACGCAATCAATAGTAATCATTCAAGAAATAACAAACTAAAAAGTAGTCTAATCTACACCAAATATTCCTTTTGTTCTATACAAATATTTTCTCAACTCTTCTACAAAGAATATTACTATTCCTCCCCCAAGCATCACAAGTAAGAGCCACGGTGAGAAGGGTGCTGTTCCAAAGAGTTTTTGTGCTGGTTCAAATAAAATAATTATTGCTAAGAGTCCTAGTTCTACTGCGAGTCCCCAAATAAAGAATTTGTTCTTCAAAGGAGAGCTCACCATTGATGATGTTCTTGTTGTTCGACAGCTGAGTAGGTCAAATATTTGTGTGATGATTATTGATGCAAAGAAACCTCCAACTGCGGCGTAATACAATGGATCGCTTCCTAAGAGTTCTTGTCCGAATTTCCATCCTCCTGCATAGAGTATAATAAAGAATACTAGGAACGATGTTGCTGCTTGGAGTATCCCAATAAATCCATATGATTTGATAAGCATTTGTTTTGTGAGTAGTTTTGTTTTTGGATCTCTTGGAGGTCGTCTCATAACGTCTGTTTCTGCTTTCTCAACACCTAAACTTATTGCAGGTAACATGTCCGATCCTAAGTCTATTGCCAATATAAGAAGTATAGGTAAGGCTAAAGGCCATCCAAAGAGTACAAAGAAAAGAAATGGCAATATCTCAGGAATATTACTTGTAAGTATATAGGTAATAAATTTCTTTATGTTTTCAAAGACTGTTCTTCCTCGTTTAATCGCTTTTATAATTGTTGCAAAGTTGTCGTCAAGGAGTATCATATTTGCAGCTTCTTTCGCCACATCTGTTCCTGATCGCCCCATCGCAATTCCTACGTCTGCTTGTTTGAGTGCAGGTGCATCGTTTACTCCGTCTCCTGTAACTGCGACTACTTCTCCCATTACTTGAAGTGTTCGTACTACGCGCAGTTTATCTTGTGGTAGAGCTTGTGCAAAAATAACATATTCTGATTCTAGTTTTCTACGAAGTTCTGGTTCGCTAAGATTTGCTAAAGATTCGCTTGTTATAATTATTGGTTCTGCGTTTTCTTTTACTATTCCTGTTTGTTTTGCTATTGCTGCGACTGTTTGTCCTTGATCTCCTGAGATAACTATAATTTTTATTCCGGCGAGGTAACATTGTTTTACTGCGTCTTTTACTTCTTGTCGTGGTGGATCTTGAAGCGCAATTAAGCCTAAAAATATATAATCGTTCTTTTCTAAAGTTTTTTCGTTTCTTAATGTATCAAGTTCTTTATGAGCCAATCCTAAAACTCGATGTCCATCTCTTGCTAATGAATCGTTTTGTGAGAGTATTTCTTTATGTAATTTTTCTGTAAGTCTAACAACTTTTCCTTTATGTATTGTATGTGTGCATTTTTCTAAAAGTATTTTTGGTGATCCTTTCATATGTGCTCTTCGTTGCGAGTGTAGTTTTGTTGCTACAATCATGTATTTCTTTTCGGAGTCAAAAGGTATTTCTTCTTCTCTTTTTGTTGCTTTGTATTCATCATCTTTTTTTTGTGTTCGTACGAGTTCTTTAAGTGCTATTTCTGTTGGGTCTCCTCGCCCGATTTCTTTTTCGTCGATGAATGAGTTGTTACAAAGGTACATTGTTTCAAGTAATGCGTCAAAGTGCGAATCTGTTATTGCGTGAAGGTAATGAACATTTTTTTCGTCATAGAATGTTTTATGAAATGAATTGTATTCGTGCAGTGCACCGTCATAATAGAGATAATGTGTTGTAAGTTTATTTTCTGTGAGTGTTCCTGTTTTATCTGTGCAAATAACTGTTATTCCACCAAGTGTTTCTATAGCTTCCATGTCTTTTACTAAGGCTTTATCTTTCGCCATTTTTTTCCCTGATAGAGAAAGCGTTAAGGTGACTGTTGGAAGGAGTCCTTCAGGAACGTTTGCTACTATTATTCCTATTCCAAAAACTATACTCTCCCAAAACGATCTTCCTATAACCAATCCTAATCCAAAGAACACAATTCCTAATACTATTGCTATTGTTGATATGAGTCCTACAAAAACTTCTAGTTCTTGTTTTATTTTGGAAGGTCTTTTTTCAACTGAGGTTGTAAGGTCTGCAATTTTTCCTATTTCTGTTACGTCTCCTGTTCGTACTATAATTGCTTTTCCTGATCCTGATTGCACGAGTGTTCCTGAGAACACCATATTTCTTGAGAGGAGTTCTTTGTCGCTACTTGGATGTATACTTCTGAGTTGCGGTTCTGATTCTCCTGTGAGCATTGAGTGGTCTACTTTGAGTAAGTGTTCTTCTATTATTCTTCCATCTGCAGGTATTCTATCTCCTTCTCTAAGAATAAGGACGTCTCCTGGTACAAGATATTTTGCGTCCATAGATTTTTCTTTTCCATCTCTTAGAACTATTATTTCTTGAGAAAGTAAGTTGTGAAAACTTTTCATTGCTTGTTCTGCTCTGTATTCTTGGAAGAATGTAAAGAATGCGTTAAGTACAGTTACTCCAATAAGTGCAAAACCCACAATATTTGAATGTTCTCCTGGAGAAAAAAAGTTTCCTATAAAAGAGAGTGCTGCGCCCACTAGAAGAAGTATTG
>CAZFEG010000093.1:0-3985 GCA_964517565.1 uncultured Methanosarcinales archaeon | reverse complement strand
GTGAACAAATTACTTTCAGATCTTGATGAAATTGCTAGCGATGCTAATCTTGATCAATTTACAAGACAGCAAATCTGGAGTATTACAAGCATGCTAGAAGGAATTAACACATAGTTAAATTTTTCTTTTCATAAAATTTATATAGTAGTTCATACAATATCATACTATTAACTATTTTATAAATATAACTATAATGCGAGATATGGGTGGAAAGTATGAAAGAAAGAGTCACTATTACTATTGAAAATAATTTGTTACAAGAAATTGATAGCCAAATTGATGGCACTATTATTAAGAATAGAAGTCATGCTATTGAACTTGCTCTTAGTAAATGTTTTCAGAAAAAAACTCTTAATCAAGCAGTCATTCTTGCAGGTGGAAAATATACTATAAAACAAGATGGTAGAAAAATTCCCACATTTATGGTTCGTATTAATGGAAAACCCATTCTTGAACATAATATTGCTATGTTAAAACGCCAAGGAATCACTAAATTTTATTTAGCTGTTGGCTTCAAGAAAGAACTTATTGAAGATTATTTCGGTACAGGAGAGCAGTGGGGTATTCATATTAAATATATTAAGGAGACTGAACCACAAGGTACCTCTGGCGTGCTTCATAAAATTGGAAAATATATTAATAGTCCTTTTGTTATGTGTAATGGTGATGAGTTAAAAGATATTAATATTAAAGAAATGTTTGAGTTTCATAAGAAACAAGGGGCCTTAGCAACTATTGCTGTTACTACAACAACAAACCCTGAGAATTATGGTGTGGTTGTTCTTAATGGAAATAAGGTATATAGTTTTATTGAAAAACCAAAAACCAACATCCCGACAAATCTCATTAATGCTGGATTATACATCTTTGAACCTGAAGTTATTCAGCAAGCTCCTCTTGGCTTTGGTCGTCTCGAACAAGATGTCTTTCCAAAACTTGTTCAGAAAGAAAAACTTTCAGGATATGTGTTCTATGGTAAATGGCAAGATGTTCGTGATGAAGAAGCTTTAGAAAAAGCCATGAAAAATTGGTAAGCTTTCAAAAGACTACGCAAGACAGGCATAACAAGATATATAAATAGTTTCAAGAGATGATACGTATATGAAGGCGTTTAAAGCATATGATATTCGAGGAGTATATCCTGAGGAAGTAAACGAAAAATTAGCACATCAAGTTGGTAAAGCTGTTGCTACATTTCTTGATGCAAAATATATTCTAGTTGGTCGCGATGTTCGTACCTCTAGTAAATCTTTATTTGATTCTCTTGTTGAAGGTATCATCCAGACAGGAACAAATGTTATTGATGTTGATATTTGCAGCACGCCCGAATTTTATTTTGAAATTTTTGCAAACAAACTTGAAGGTGGCATTATGATCACTGCGAGTCATAATCCTAAACAATATAATGGGTTTAAAATTTGTGGTCCTTTGGCAACTCCAATATAAGAAGACTATGGTTTTGATGAAATAAAAGAAATTATGAAAAAAGAGTCTTACAAAATTAGTTCTCAAAAAGGCACGATTCAAAAGAAAGAAGTAAAAAAAGAGTACACTGAATTCCTTCGCAAGTATGTAAAACCAAGTGATAAGAAACTTAAAGTTCTTTTTGATACAGGTAATGGCCTTGGTATCCGAGAGGTTGAAGTTTTAAAAGATTTGTTTGGTGATCGTCTTGAAACGACAGTTTTGTTTGGGGATTTAGATGGTTCATTTCCTAATCACGAATGCAATCCTATTATTGAAAAAGAAATGCATGAGCTTATTCAGCAACTTAAATTTGGTGATTATGATTTAGGACTTGCTTATGACGGCGATGCTGATAGAATCGTTTTTTTCTCTAGTAATGGAGAACTTATTCCTCCTGACATGATGGTTCCTCTTATTGCAAAGGAATATGCACAAACTGGTGATAACATCGGGTTTGATGCAACTTCTTCAAGAATTGTTCAAGAACAATTATCTAAAGATGGTTTCGTACCCCACATGTATAAAGTTGGTAGAGCTTTTATTGGCGAAGGTATGAAAAAAACCGATGCAGTTTTTGCTGGTGAAAAATCAGGTCATTGTTTTTTCAAAGAATTATTTTATACTGATTCAAGCACTCTTGCAGTCATTCAAATTTTAAATGTTTTATTTTCTTCTGATAAAACTCTTAATGAATTAGTTAAACCTCTTATGGAGAAATATGTGAATGAAAGCAATATTCATTTTGCTGTTTCCAATAAAGAGGCTACGATTGCAAAAGTGAAAGAAGCTTTTTTGGACCGTGCAGAAACAATTCTTGAGCTTGATGGTATAAGCATATACACACAAGATTTCTTCTTTAATCTTCGTAAAAGCAATACTGAACCAATCATTAAATTGACTGTAGAAGGTCTTAGTCAAGATATTGTTAACAAGATTCGCTCAGAGATTGAAAGTTTGATTAAAAGTATGTGAATGCCAGAACAAATAGAAAAAAATATATTATAAAGAGTTCAAGCTGCGCGGTGTTGCTTAAAATAAGTATATTCTTCTAACAAATGTTGTTTCTCATAGTCTGACATATGGTTTAATACTCGTGCAATTTGCGTATTATGTGTAAAATCATTGTGTATTTCAAATTTCCAACAGATTGCTTCATGAAGGTTTTTTAATTTGTGACAAAAATTATAGAACTGTTCCCAATTATGGATTTCTTTTATCCTTGTAGTTCCTAATGGTAAATTGACATGTGTATTTTCTGGTTGACGATAATAACACAAACTAATTGGTTCGTGAGTAAGTTCAACTAGTTTTTTTAGACCATCATCAATGTGAATACGTGGTCTAAGTCTTCGAACAAAGCCATTTTTTGGTTCATTTCGAGTATTATGCACATATTTAATGAGCTGTCCGAATTTATGTTTTACAAAGAGTTTTGCATAGGGGTAATCATGGTCGTTACGAGACGTAATAATGACAAAACGAAAGTCTTCACCATGAAGTTTTTTAAGAACAGAAATACAACCAGCAGGCACCTCATATTCCATTATGTGTTTTTCATTTAATGGGTCCATTAAACTTCTATAATTAATGTCTTTTTTTCCTAGTTGATGCGCTAAAGCTTCAAAACCTTCTTTTTTTGTTTGAGATAGAGACAGGTTCATTCCAAACCATTTTTTAGAGTAAAATTTTTTTATTTTAAGACCGTGCGCTAAAACGCCATCAAAATCTAAACTAACAATAATATTTTTAGCAACTGGCGATCTACCTAATAAAGACATAAGATAAAAAATGAAAAAGGTAGTTTATAAATCTAATTGAGAAATAATCGGATAAATACAAAAAATAACAAAAATAAACTAAAAAAAATAAAATTTAAAGATTAACAGATTAACTTAATGTTTTTATCATATTCTTTAGTTTATTAATTATTTTTTGTTGATTATTTTTTTTGCTCATTTCTAGGAATCTAACGAGTTCATCTTTTAGTTCTTCTACGTCTTTTATTATGAGTATTTTTCTTGAGTGTACAAAATAGAATCGAAATGTTTTGTATTTCTTTTCTTTGAGCACTACGTTTCCAAAGGCGTACAATAAATCTCCTTGAAATGGATTATCTTGTAGTGATAAAAATAGATTCTTTATTTCTTTAAGCTCTTGTTTATTGAATCGTTTCTCTAGTTTTTTTATGAGTGATTCATCTATTCTAACAATTACCATTTGAGATCGTTAACATCTTTTGTTCCTTCGATGTTCAGCAGCATGTTTGCAAATTGTACTTCTATTGCTGAATCGTAGAGTCTTTCAAGTATTTGGTTGTAAGTTTCGTTTTTATGTCCGAATTCAGATATTTTTCTATGAATTTCTTCTTGTACTGCTATTGTTTTCATACTACATCACCTTTATAACAATTATATTTATTATATTATATATAAATATAATGTTTTAGCAGTTGGTTTAACAATAAAAAAAATCATGAAAATTCGTCATAATTGTTGCACCCGCGACCTGAAGGACGGGG
>CAZFEG010000092.1:2562-3991 GCA_964517565.1 uncultured Methanosarcinales archaeon | reverse complement strand
CAAGTGGATGACGAGATCGATCAGTTAGGGGCTTACAAAAAGGAGGGTGAGAAGCTAGACAACCTCACACAGTTTTTCGACTTGCTTCTGCTTTCCAAAGATAAGGAGCTGGTCTTCCAGCTTTAATTTCTCGTTACTATCTGGAATGATATCCTTTTCTCTTCCTTTTTGCTTCCGACGAATCAGGAGGATATCCACACCATAGGCTTGCCTGGCATTCAAGGAACGCAGAGATTGATTGATGAAGGCCGAGGGAGCGTTAATTCGGGCCAGATAGAATCCGGGCAACACTTCAGACTTTTCGTGATATTGCTTCTGTACGTATTTCATTGATCTTTCCATGGCCTTGGCAGATTCTGCATGGATGAGCAGTTCCTGGTATTCATGGACAATGGCCGTCCGCTCCAATTCCCCACTCAACATATAATCCTCATCCACCACAGGCAATGCTTCCAGATCCATCTCAATCATCTTACGCAACGCCTCATGAATGGGGGTTTCATCGGTGATGACTTCGAAGGATTGGTTCATCATATCGGTGACCAGTGCATCCTCTGGAATCGCTTCATGATGATTCAAAAAGCGACGCATGGCAGAATGGGTAATAATACCAATTAAACGGCCTGTATCATTCTTAACGTAAAAATTAGCAGCCGAGCTAATTGACATCTTTTCCAAAAGAGCCTGGAGAGTCATGGACTCCGGCACCGTATCTACGATGCTTTTCTTAAGTCTTTCGATCTTGATTTTATCCAGGACATTAATGTCAGTGCCCCCGGAAACATCAATACCTCGCCGAAGTAGCTTAAGGGTATAGATGTTTGCACCCTTTAGTAGACGGGATGAGATCACCATGGCGATGATACTTGTGATCATGAGGGGTAAAATAACGGAATACTCTGAGGTCAGCTCAAATATGATTAATACCGCAGTTACTGGAGCATGGGTGGTTGCCGCCACCATAGCAGCCATCCCCACAAGTGCATAAGCACCACTACTGGCGGTGAGTTCTGGAAAAAAGATATGAAAGACGCCACCGATAGCCCCGCCGAGCATGGACCCAATGAACAACGAGGGTGCAAACACACCACCTGAGGCACCAAAACCCATTGATAAACTGGTGGCAAAAATCTTAGCCAGGACTAAACCGGCAGCCAGGAGTAACCCCATATGCCCATTCAGTACTGTTTCCATGGTCTCATAACCGACACCAAGTATTTCTGGGAGATAGACAGCCACAGTCCCTAATAGAGCGCCACCCAGTAATCCTTTTACAGCCACAGGTGCTTTCCAGGCATCAAAAACATCTTCGCTCTTGTAAAGGGTCCTGATAAACACCCAGGCGACCACACCTGTCGCAATGCCCAAGAGGATGTAAAAGAGAATCTCCATGGGTGAATGCAGAGCGTATTCTGGCGGAATAAAGGCT
>CAZFEG010000092.1:0-2552 GCA_964517565.1 uncultured Methanosarcinales archaeon | reverse complement strand
AGAGCCCGGCTTACCACCGTCCCAAAAACCGAGGCGATGATGATGGGACCAATGGCGGCAGCAGAGAAATCACCCAGGATGACCTCTGATGCAAAGAGAGCCCCAGCAATGGGGGCGTTAAAAGTCGCTGCAATTCCAGCGGCTGCTCCACAGCCGATAAAGGTTTTCATCCTTCTTACTGAAACCTGGAAAGTCTGCCCAATGGTTGAACCAAAAGCCGATCCGATCTGTACGATGGGACCTTCACGCCCGACGGCAGCGCCAGACGCGATGGACACGGCCGACGCAAAAGCCTTGACCAGGACCACGCGCATTCGAATGAAACCATTTTGTGTGGCCACAGAATTCATAACCTCGGGAACACCATGCCCCTTGGCTTCAGGGGCAAAGCGCGAAACAAACCAGGCGACCAATGCTCCACCGAAGGAAGGGATACCAATCTTCAAGTATAAAGGCGCCGCGATAACAGAATCTATCAGGGCACCTTCTCCCCAAAACAAGCCCTGAAACGAGTCGATCAGTGTGCGAAATCCAGCCGAGATGACCCCGGCAAACACACCAATAATCATGGCCATAATAATGACAAAAAGTTGATCAAAAGATTTCATGCGATATAGAATATTCTGAAGCCAGACATATCTGGAACGCCTACGGGTTAGCCGTTTTCTCAATGTACCAATGCGTCGAGTACCTGGTGAGTGGGGTTTTGTTGACATCTAAGAATCGATTCCCTTCTGAAAGTCTGACACGTCTAAATAAACCACTGAAGGAGGCATTGCAAGCCTGCTATTTATTAAGAACAAAAAAAGCGTTTAATCTAGGTCACACCATTACAATCAAGTGCACCTGAATATAGTGTCTATTGAATTGGGGGGTGCTGAACCTATCTTTCAGCGACCATGGAAAACACACAACCCTACACCCATAAATCCCGCGCCATCGTGCACCTGGATCTGGATGCATTTTTCTGTTCTGTCGAAGTCTTAAGAGACCCGACCCTCAAGGGGAAACCGATTGTCGTTGGAGGGCGTTCGGAGAACCGAGGGGTGGTAGCTGCGGCCTCCTATCCAGCCCGGAAGTATGGCATTCATTCTGCCATGCCCATGATCGAAGCAACCAGACGCTGCAAGGATCTGATCGTGATCTCCTCACAACATGGGCTCTATAAAATGTATTCGAAGGTGATCATGGGAATCCTGCGGGCTGAGTCACCCATTATCCAGCAGGTCAGCATTGATGAGGCCTATCTTGATCTCAGTGATGAAGTGAACCAATGGATCGAGGCCACCGATGTGGCCCGCAAGATTCAGCTTAAAATTAGCAGGGATATCGGTCTCTCAGCTTCTGTGGGGATTGCCACCAATAAGATGATCGCAAAGATCGCTTCGGATTTCCAGAAACCCAATGGTCTCACAGTTGTGGCCCCAGGGACTGAAATCGCATTTCTGCATCCTTTGCCCGTAAAAAAGATCCCCGGGATCGGCCCGAAGACCACTGAGAGATTGGCAAAATATGGAATCTATACTGTGGCGGATATGGCTGTGATTTCTGAGGACAAAATGGTTCAACGTTTTGGGAAACTTGGGACGGCCATGGCGCGCTGGTCAAAAGGAATCGATGAGCGTACCGTCCATGAAGACCACGAGACCAAATCGATCAGCACTGAGCGGACCTTCTCAAAGAATATTGAAGAGCAGGAGGAGTTGCTGGAAATTCTTGAAAAATTGAGCTACAAGGTCGCGGAACAATTGCATAAGAAAAAATTCATGGCCGTCACCATCAGCATCAAACTGCGTTATGGGGACTTCACGACATTTACCCGGCAACACACGATCCAGGAAGCCACCGATGACGGTCTTGAAATTTTCAGGATTGCTAGAAAACTATTGGTTCGCAATTGGATGCAAGGCGAGCCGGTAAGACTACTGGGAGTGGGAGCATCCCATTTCTCTGAGCCCCATGGGCAATTGTCACTTGGGCTAGATGCCTAATTCAGCTTAAAGAGCGATATCTAAAACAAGCTTCCACATGGTCATTCACCATCCCGACAGCTTGCATGTGGGCGTACACTACGGTGGTCCCCATGAATTTGAATCCACGAGATTTTAGGTCTTTGGCAATCTGATTGGAGACTTCAGTACTGGCTGGAATATCGTCCATGCTTTCAAAATGATTTTGCAAAGGCTCGTCATCCACAAAGCCCCAGATATATTTACAGAATGACCCGAACTCATTGATCACTTCCAGGTAGCGTTGGGCATTGTTGATGGCTGCTCGAATTTTCAACTGGTTACGAACGATGCCCTTATCTTGAAGCAAGCGCTGGATCATATCCTCATCGAATTTTGCAACTTTGTGAAAATCAAAATGAGCGAAGGCGGCTCGAAAATTTTCGCGCTTATTAAGAATAATCTCCCAACTCAGACCGGCCTGAAATGATTCCAGAACCATAAATTCGAACATCTTCTGGTCATCCCTTACCGGGACACCCCATTCCGCATCATGATATTTGATGTAAGTTGGTTTATTGAGGGGTACCCAGGCACACCGAA
>CAZFEG010000091.1:0-3993 GCA_964517565.1 uncultured Methanosarcinales archaeon | reverse complement strand
TTTGTTACCACTACAAACATAGTCAAAAGTGTAAAGCTAATGCAGGATAGTATAACTATCACAACCAATTAAACGCACACCACACAAGTTCTTTAGGGGCGTTCAATGCGAAGCGTTGATATGCACCGGCGGGGTTCACAGTTCCAAGAATGTGGTTCAGTACGGTTCTATATTAAAAAACTCGTTCTTTTTCTTCTCTCCCAAATCATCTTTATAATCATAAGATTCTGCTTCAGCTTCTTTAAGAAGGTCTTGTGCGCTTGTTGAATCTGAAGAATTCAAGAAACTTGCTGAGTCTGAAGAATTGTAGGCATCAGGCTTTGCTGATGGCTGGTTTGAGTTAAACATGGAGAACACATCATCATTATGCGTTGCTAATTCTTGACTTGCTGTTATTTGTTGTGGAAAATATTCTGTTTGACTTGGCGCTGGCGCACTTGTTGCTTGCGTACTGAGTGCAGGATCATCAAACATTGTGAAAGGGTTTGCAGCTACAGGTGCTGGTTCGGATATTTGTTGATTTTGTTCAAATTGAGAAACCGGTGTAGAAATAGGTGTTTGAAAAGAATTCTGGACTGGTTCTTGGTTCGTAAAAGGATTTGTTGTATTTGTTACAAAAGTATTTCCAGTTTTTTCCATCATTGCATGTTCAAGGAAGGCTTTAATCTTTTCTAAGGAAGATATTGATTCTTTTTCTGTATCAAAACTTATACGTACCATGGTAAAAACTACTAGAAAAGAACTATTTAAGTTTTCCTATTAACGAAAATCTATTTTCCCAATTGGTGTCCTTTTTGTTTATTGAACTCGTAAGAAATCTTTTTGAACTTTTCTTTGGAAAGAGTTGTGTTCGTTGTGATTCCATCCTTGATTTCAATTATTTGAGCATCATTTGTTTGAGTATCATATATTGCAAAGGTTCCAAGGCCAGTTTTGTATGAACCAACTTCTCCAGGGTTCAAAACTAAGCAATCTCCGATGAGTTCTTTGTTTTTTGTATGATTATGCCCATAAAATACTGCGTCAAAGTCTCCTGAGCGAGCCATAGATTTTGCAAGTAAAGGAAAGTGTGTAAGAAATATTTTTTTCCCGTCAATTTCTAGAATATCGTAGGTTTCAAATCCTACTTCAAGATTAGTTTCGGGATTTGCTGCAAATTTTGTGATAAGACATTTATCCCCATCATTATTACCCCATATTGCAAAAACAGGAACGGGTGATGAACAAAAGAGATTTGCTATTGCTGCTCCGCAAAAGTCTCCAAGGAAATATATTTTTTCTATGTTGCCATAGCTTACGATTTGATCTAAAGCTAGGACTAGATTGTGTGCATTGTCATGTACATCTGAGAGTATTGCTATTTTCATGTTTTGTAACCTCAACAAATATTTAATTTTAATCTATTTATATAGTTTCATTTCCTCAACAGAACTTCTTTTTCTACGAGAAAATGATCAGATGTAGGATATTCTTTAACAATCGAGATTTCAACATCTTTTTGCCAAGGAAATGTTTCTATATCATCAATAATCTCAGAGACCATTTCTTTTAAAATCCAAGGAGCAATTAGTAATCGTTCAATCTCTACAAATAAAAGTTCTTCAGGAATTCCAAATTCTTCTTGTAACTGTGAAGCCATCTCTTCTAATTTTTTCTTATCAATTATTTCTAAACGAATTTCTCCTCTTGTGAGAAGTCCGTCTTCATCAACTATATCTAAAGGTAAAGCAGCGTTTTCTGCTCGACGACGTAGTCTGTTTCCTAATTGCACTCTATCTTTAAATGATGCTGAACAATAATGAACTGCTAAATCTATTGATTTTCCGTACTTGACAAGTTCTTTCGCTGTTTCTTCACTGTTTGTAATCCCATAGGATAAACTATTTTTTACTAAGTAACCTTTTTCTGTGAGTGTCATTTCACTTATGTCGCTGTATTCTAATTCGTTAAGGTTGACAAATTTTATGAAGTCTGTTGTTTTAATATATTTGAGAAGTTTTTCTAGTAAGTCTTTTTTTCCTGGAAGCACTGGAATTTCTATCCCTATAATAAGTCCGCATTCTTTTACGAGTTCAATTGTTTCCCAAGAAGGTTCATTATCTATATCTATATGAAACCGTATTTCGTCAAGACCAGCTTCTTCCAAGTTTTTTAATCGTTCTTTTGTAAGAAAAGGAAGAGAAGTGTATAAGTGAATATGAAATTTTTTCCCGAATTCTTTTTTGAGAGCTTTTATGTACATACAGGTTCTTTTCATGTCTGCTAGAGGATCTCCTCCTGTTATTCCAACACCTACCGAACTGCACATATTTATTTCTGCAATTACTTCTTGAATTCCTTCAGGCGTATCTGGTTTCTTAACAACAAACTCGTTTATTTTGACTATGTCAATATTCCTTTTGTCATCTGATATGGGGCAGTAGAAACATTTGTAATGACATTTTCCTGTAATAAAAAGTACTGATTTCTTTCCTAGAATACATTCTATGCAACCTTTTGCTAAATGTCCATTATGAGTCTTTTCTGTTGTTACGAGTTTCATTATTCTTAAGAAGCGAGGAAGAGTATAAAAAGTTTAGTAAAGAAGAAACAGCACACCAGATACTCTTAAAAATTATTGATATTTCAATGCAAAGGCTATGACTGTTGATAAACCAACGAAACCAACTGCAAAGCTTACTATAACGGGTAAGTCTTTAGTCAGCAACCCGTATATAACCCATAAAATAGTTCCTATGAAAAAAACGAAGAGCACAGATAGACTTAAGTCTTTTGAACTTTTTCTTTTCCATATTCTATGCGCTTGTAAGAACCAACTCAAACTCATAAGTGTTCCAAAAAGAGATGTTAGCCAAAGTATTATTTCTACAAATTCCATTTTTTATAAAAACATCCTTTGGAAATTCATAAAGATTTGGTCTGCGACTTCTTCTTTATTCATTCCTTTTATTTCTGCAATTTTTTTAATGGTAAGTGCAACATTTGCTGGTTCATTTGTAAGCCCAGGTTCAGGTCCTAAATAAGGCGCATCTGTCTCTGTTAAGAGTTGTTGTAAGGGTGTTGTTAGTACCATTTCTTGAAATTGTTCTAGTTTCAATACTAAGACCGGAACTGAAATCATCCAACCATTTTCTTGTATTCTTTTTACAAGTTTCTTTTTTCCTGAAAAACAGTGCATAATTATTTTTTTAACATTCTTTTCTTCAAGCATTTCAATAACGTCTAGTTCTGCTTTTCTTGAATGAATAATTAAAGGTATATCTAATTTCATTGCTAAAGTAATTATTTTTTCAAATCCTTCTTTTTGTTTTTTAATGAGTTGTTCTTTCTGACTTTCAGTTAAGTCAGGTTTGTTTTCTTCCGATGAAAATTTATAGTCAAGACCAACTTCACCTATTGCTAAGGGTTTGTTTTTTTCAATCCATTGTAGCTCAGAATCTAGTTCTTCTCCACTAACTTCTTGCACGTGTGTTGGGTAAAAACCATATGCTGGTTTAATAATATCATATTTTTCAGATAATTCTTGCACTACACGATTGCTTGCAGGTTCCGTTCCATTAGAAATAATGATTTTTACGCCTGCGTCTTTTGCATGCATAACTACTTCGTCAATTTTTTCAATAAGTGGAGACAAATCCATATGCGCATGTACGTCTAATAAATTCATATAATTGTTTGTAGAACAAAATACTATTTAAAACCAACACATAAAAAAGAAATCATGAAAATTTGTCATACCAAAAATAGCATACCAAAAATAGCATAAATAAACACCCGCGCACCTTTTGGGCGGGGTGTGAAAAGCAACAATTATTTAAAAGACGAATTTTGTGATATCATAGAAACCAAATAGTTTTTAGGACGCGTAGCAATCCCTGATTGCTGGCGTGCCAGAAATTATAATTTCTGAGCATGCCAAAGACTAAAAAGTCTTTATGCACAAAGCAACAAAGTTGCGTGTACAAGAATCAAAAAGATTCTTTGTACAAAGAA
>CAZFEG010000090.1:0-3996 GCA_964517565.1 uncultured Methanosarcinales archaeon | reverse complement strand
GAACGATCAGAAGTATGTAATGAAGAAAAATCAGTTGTAACATCTGGAGGAAATATTGTTTATTGTTCACAAGGAGATTATAATTTTACAGCTGTATCTAATTACGATGAGGTTTGTTATCCAGTTCCACCAACAGAATGCGATCTTAGTAATTATGTGGATTGCGAAATAGTAACTGAAACAACATATACAGGACTTAATTGTATTGCGAGATGTTTACAACACGAAGACGGAACATTATATTCATGTAATGAAGTATGTCAAGTACCCACACAAAAAGTTGAAACAACATATAGAGGACCGAACTGTCATTACGAACCAAACGTTCAACCTATGAAAGGAAGTCCAAGTGGAAGTTCTACAACTGGATGCGAATTAGAAGCGAGAGCATGTTCAACACATAAAGAAGTAACAATAACAAATCCAAGTGCTTGCAACGCGGAACAAAAACCACCCGGCTCAAATCATTATCATTTCCAAACAACTTGTACAAATGAGTTATATTGCGACACTTTAGCTTGTAATACTCCTGCGGATAAAAGTGCAGATGACAATTTATATTGCTGGGAAGGAATGAGCGAAAATAACTATGAACTCTTAATTCAAGATACTACTTTGGGTGAATTGTACACCTGTAGTGATCTTGATTATGACCAAACGCAAGGTGATTATTGGTGTCCTGATAATTATGAATATGAATTTGCTGAAGATCGATGTATTGAAAAAACTTCTCAATGTGATAGTGGTTTTGTCGGAAATTTAAAATATGGTTGTAATAGTTTAGTAAACCCTGGTGATGATTTCTGGGGATTGTATCATTCGGATTGTGTTTATGAACCTATGCCTGGTGCAAAAGTTTATGATCGTGCTTGTTGCCTTTCAGCAGAAATAGGCTCGTTCCAAGTTTATTCAGATGAACAAGTTGTAGTGTATTAAATTGCCAGTCTTGTCCTGGCAGTCTTGCTCTGCCTGGGCGCGAGGGCATTCAAGCGAAATTGCTTGAACGCACTGAAAGAACTTGGGTGTTTTTATTTTAATATTTTTAATATTTCGAAGTAGAATTCTTGCGCTCGTTTTAATGATGTTTTTGCTTTCGAATGTTTAATATCTGTTGTCATATCGTATTGAAACTGTCCTCTTTTTCTTCTTTCATTATCATATGATATAACAATTTCGTCAGATTTCATATTTGCTAAAGCATTATCCATCATGCTTTCGTATTCTTCAACAATTGTTTGTTTGATTAGATCTTTAAGAAGAACAATTATTAAATCCGAAGTTATTTTATGAACATTTCTCTCTCCACAATACCAACCTCTTTCATTTATTGCTGCATTTGCAATATAAAACATAGAATAATAACTTATTACCACAACCCATAAATCAGATTTGTTCTTTTCACATATTTCTTTTGCAAGAATTAAACTTTCATTAGCATTTTGTTTTAAAATGGTTATTATTTCTGGTTTGATAATTCGCTTTTTAATTAAACCATCTCTAAGATATTGTTTAAAATTATTCTCAGCTTCTTTAATTCGTTTATCTTGCAACATTTCCTATAAACCTATAATATGATTCTATTCCGAAAAGAATTATGTTGTTGTCTGTTGCTTCAGAAATAACGCTGAATTCTTTTGATAGTAACATTGAATGAAAATCATCATTTGTAATGCTAGTTATATGGATTGGTAAGGGCAAAATTTCTAGTTGTGCTTTTATCATTTTGTCATTGTTCGAAATCAACAATAAATCAATATCTGAATCTTTTGTTTGTTTTCTTTTCGCATAAGATCCAAATAATAATAAAATAAATTGTTCATTTAATTTACTTAATTCTGAAACTATAATTTTGAATTTTTTTATCTTCAAAATATTTTCAAAACGATATTTCTCAGCTAGATATTGTTCTGAAGTTAGAATTGGTTTGAATGAAATAAAATTTGAACCGCTTTGTTTTCGTAAATTTATTGAGTTCCTTAGTTTTTCAATAGCAAGATATGTATTCTTATAATCTATTTTGAGAATATTAGAAATGCTACGTATTGAAAATTCTTCTTTATTATGTTCTATAAGAAATTTCAGAATTTTTAAATCATTGCCAAATTTTACCATAATGTTATGGTATATATACCATATATATAAATATGTTGTTTTTACTTTCTTTGTTGTGCTTAATTTACAATTTGTTACTGTTTCTTTAACACTTTTTTCTTTAAAACACTCTTTAAGTTCCATTTGATCATACCCTGTAACGATATGCCATTAACAATACTGCTTATTAGGTGCTTGTTAGGAATTTCCGAAAGATTTTCGACTATGAATAATTGTAATTCTTTGCCAAGTTTTTTCTCAAAGTACTTCTGTTTAGAGAATTCTTGTTTATTATCTGTGATAATGCATAAATCTATATCGCTGTTTTTATCATCAAGACCATTAGCTGTAGAACCAAACAGTATTATTGTTGGATTTAGGAATTCTTCATGTAGTTTTTTTATTAAGCCGGATTCTCTTAATTTTGTAATTGAATAATATGTTTTTAAATCAGTATATGCTCTGCTCTCAAGATTTGCTTTATATAATGTATATATTCGTTCTTTTCTTTTTTTAAGAATTCCTTTTTTGAAAAACTGTTCTAAATATTTGCTAGCGGTCGTAGGAGATATTTTGGTTTCTCTAGCAAATTCTCTCACTCCGAATTCTTCATAAGGTTTGTTAAATATTTCTGATAGAGTGTCTAATTCTTTGAACATCTGTTTAATATATTGAACACTCATATTAAAACATTTCGTTTTTGTTTTTTAAGAGTTATTATGTAATATTTTTTTCAGGTAGTGCCAATAATACAATAGTTATACTAAAAAATTTCGATAGAGATTCACTAAAAAACGCTTTGCGTTTTTGGTGTGCTGAAAATCAATAGATTTTCTTGCGTTTTCTCTGGGGTTTCTTGGAACGCCAGTGTGCGTTCTAAGACTTAGAAACATCAAAATGTTTCAAAGTAATACCCCGACCTTTAGATCGAAATTTTCGGTATCGTAAAATTTGTCTTATGAATAATTGTTGCTTTTCATACTCTGCCCAAAAGGGTGTGGGTGTTTACGCCATTCACGGTGCAACAATTATGACGAATTTTCATGATTTCACAGGTCAAGTCTCAATAACCTATATAAGTAATCTTTAATTATTAAGTTTTATGGATGAAAAAACTGCAATAAAACTCTTTGAAAGCAAGAAAGTTAGAACTCAGTGGGATTCTGATACGGAAGAGTGGTATTTTTCGATAATCGACATCGTTGCAATTCTTACAGAAAGTCTAAATCCTAGAAAATATTGGAGTGTTCTTAAAACTCGTTTGAATCAAGAAGGAAGCCAGTTGGCTACAAATTGTAGTCAACTGAAATTACAATCGTCTGACGGCAAATTCTATAAAACTGATGTTGCTAATACTGAACAATTACTCCGTCTTATTCAATCAATTCCTTCTAAAAAAGCAGAACCTTTCAAAATATGGCTTGCAAGGGTTGGTAATGAGCGAATTAATGAAACTGCAGATCCTGAATTAGCAATAAATAGAGCTCTGAAAACTTATCTTAACAAAGGTTATTCTAAAGATTGGATTAATCAAAGGTTAAAGACTATTGAAGTTCGCAAAGAACTAACGGACGAATGGTTTAGAGTTGGGATTGATAAACAATCAGATTTTGCAATTCTTACAAACGAAATTAGTAAGGCTTGGTCGGGAAAGACTGTCAAAGAATACAAACAATTTAAGAATCTGAAAAAAGAAAATCTAAGAGATAATACACTAAAAAATCAAAGATTTTTGGTGTCCCAAAAAACAAATATTGTTTTTTTAGGATGACTAATTTAGAATTAATTCTTAATATGTTGGCAGAAGTTACAACAAAGGAGATTTCTGAAAAAGAAGATCCTTCTGATTTAAATCGTAATCAAAACCAGTTTTTGCTATTATTTCATAAATAATATTTCTTTTTA
>CAZFEG010000089.1:0-4030 GCA_964517565.1 uncultured Methanosarcinales archaeon | reverse complement strand
TATTTCCTGCAAAATCTTGTATTGAAACATTTATTTCATAAACCCCTGTTGTATTTGGTGCGAATATTTCTGTTCGATAATAACCGTTTACTAATTCAAAATCACTATATATTGTATCATTAATTGTAGCAGTTATATCTTTTATTCCAGATAGCGAGTCTGATGTTTTAATAAAAAGAAGGAGTGATTCTGAAGGAATTGTTTTATTTGAATTTAATTTTATTTCATTAATAATTGGTGCATTCTTATCAATTTTTATATTTAATCTTTTAGATAACGCAAAATTTTCTGCATTGTCTGTAGCCCGATATAATATTCTATTTTGAGGAATATTTTCGGTAATTTCAAATGAAGATGAATAATTATACCAAGATGTTTCATTAGCATATCTCCATTCAATATTTTTTATTCCATTTATATCTTCTGCAGTTAAATTTATATGTAAAGAATGGTTATACCAAAGACCACTATCTAATATTTCACTATTATGTGAAATTGATCCATTAATAACAGGCAGAAGATCATCAATTGTAAAAGTTAAATTTTCTCCTAAAACATTAGTTGCATTATCTGTTACAACTATATTTAATGGACTTCCATAAAGTTGTATATCTAAAGTCCAAATATCTCCATCTTTATTTAGTAATTCATTACCTGCCGTAATGTTTGCTATATCTATATTATCAGTTGCATTTATAGTTAACAAAACTCTTGTTCCAGATTGAGTTAAGTTATTTGATAAATTTATTGAATTTATTGTAGGTAATTCATCGTCAAGAATAATTGATGTTTCATTATAATCATAATTTCCAGCAAGATCCCAAATTTCAAATTTAACATTTGTTGAATTGATTATTATAGTACCATTACATATTTTTTCTAAATCTGAACCATGACATTCAATGCTTTGATTATTTACTTGAGCAAAATCAATATTTCCTTCCGTAATGTTCATTGATACAAATAATGATGAATTTGTTTTAGCTATATTCCTTTCAACATAAATAAAAGTTATATTAGGTGGAACTAAATCAAAAGTGATGTTTTGAATATGATTTTCAAGATTATCTGCTTCATCTATTATACTAATATTCACAACCACATTTCCTTCTTCTTCAACCCCTGAAACATTATAATGAAATTCATAATATCCTTCAGAACTATAATTTAAAGTTGCATTGTAATCATTCAGTTTTACAGACATATTTCTTAAATTTTCTTCAATTAAGCTAAAACTTATATTAATTAAATTACCTACAGTTGCAAAATCAGGGGTTATTTGAACATTATATATTCCTGGCGGAACATCATCAATTTCATATTCTACTGAATTATTTGATACATTATTCCCAGCCATATCAACCGCTATAATGTTCAGAGGCGAGGTTGTTAAAGGAATATTTCCAATCCATAAATCTTTATTTTCTTCTACCTGTTCTAAAGAAATACCTTCTGCAGTTACAGATGAAATATTAATATTATCAGTTGCATTAACAGAAACATCAACATAAGTTCCACTTTGGAGTATATAATCTGATAAATTAACATAATTAATTGTCGGAGGTTCATCATCAATGAAAAGATTTTTATAAACAGAATTGTTTATATTTCCAAGATAATCAGTAGCAGTAATATTAAATGTGCACACATCATCAGAAATACACCCTAATTCTGAAGGTTTTGTTGTTAAACTATAATCATTTCCTGAACCAGACATTGATTCATCATTTATTTTAACAGAACTAATATCTGCATCTTCCACATTTACTTGAAATATAAGATTTTCACTTCCTCTAACATAATAACTTTCATTATTTATTTGAAAATTAGTGACTCTCGGAGCTAAATCATCAATTAGTATATCTATATTGGATGTTGCTGTTTTCCCTGCATCATCTGTAGCAGTTAGAGTTAAAGCGCAAGTCGTTTCTCCTGTACATCCAAAATCAGAGCCACTTTTTGTTAAAGTAAATTCTCCTCCTGTTTGTAAATTACCATTCATAGAGATATCATTTATTTTTACTGAAGATAAATATTTTAATGATTTTGGTTCAGCATTTGCTGAAAATAAAATTGATACATCACTTTTATTATAACTTGTGGGTGAAGTGAATGAAGAAATGGACGGGTTTGTAGTAACATCTGTTCCAGTTACGTAATAACTATCATCGATGAAAAAAACTCTTTCATCACCATCATCATCATTTAATACCGCATCTATCCAATTTGCGTAATTTGTAATAGTTTGATCATAAGAAATTTTTATATAACCGTTATCTCCCCAACCCGTACCCCAACTATTTTTAACAATCCAATATTGGCTTGCATCATTATATCCTGTAATTGTAACACTGTGCCAATTAAGATAATCATATTCTCCATCAGTCCACCAACACGAGTCATCGTAAAAAACATCTCCTGAATGAGAATAAATTCCAGATCCACTAAATGAATTAAAATCATCACACACAACCATATAAGCAACAACTGGTCCTTGTGAAGCAATTGCATCTTTAATTGCGTTTGCACTAGCACTTACTTTTACATAATTAGAAATTTTTAATTTTTCATTTGCACCATTTGCACACATTGTTCCTGTGTTACTTTGAGTATATGGCATGCAAGTTTCTCTTGTCACACCTGGATTTTTCATATAATTAAATGCATCTGTTTCAGAACCCCCATCACAACTGCTATCTCCATTGTTATTAGATATTACATCTTGTTCAGAAATATCGGGATTATAAGTTGCATCATTTAGGTTTATATTCGCTTTTGTTTCAACAACAGCTACTGATGAAAAAGCCCAACAAGCACCACAACTTCCTTGATTTTTTACAGAAGTTGTCCAATCTGCACTATTATAACTTCTCCAATCAAAACTAGAAGGGGCTGATTTAATAATGCCTGATTTTTTAATTTCATCTTCTGAAGCAGTATTTTTTAGTTTTTTAGAAATAAAAGAATTATCAATTGCTTTTTTTAATTTACTCTCTTTTAAAGCAGAATCATTAGAAACTGTTTTTATTCTAGAAATCTCTTCTTTATTATTGTTATAATAATCCCAACCTTCAATTGAATCTTTGTTGGTTTGACAATAACCAACTTCAGAACCATCAGATTCCTTTTGAGTAATATATTCATGTCCTTCTTCTTCACAAAATACGGCAGAGGGATTAGGCATTGCGGATACTAATTGAAACATTAAAACAAAACAAAGAATAAAAAAGATTGTTTTTTTCATGTTAAATTACACTCTCCTCTGTAATAAGCCCACTCTTCACATTCATTATCATTATATATACAATATCCTGTTTGACTTGCATCATCATTATATCTTATTTCATATTCAAATCCATCTTCAATACATTTTGTTGCAGAAGGATTAGCTATTTGAGATGTTGAACCATTATTATATTTATTAGACTCATTTTGAGAGCAACCAGAACTAATTAAAATAATACAAAATAATAGTATAAAAATTACTTTTTTCAATTTGAAAGCCCCCATTTAATACTCTAAAACATATTTTATATATAAAGGTTTCTGAAAATAAATTGCTAATAGATTGTTGAATTCTATTCTTATATATAAATTGTTTATAAATTGCTATGACTTTGCTAAATTTAGTTTCATATGTGAAACGAGGTAAAAATAGAAATAAAGTATTTCTTGCTTTAGATAAACCTATGATGCCCTCTGAATTAGTAAATAAAATGTTTGGGACAAACAGCAACACATATTTTAATCTTGTATCGAGAGCGTTAGCAGAATTAAAAGAAAAGAAACTTGTTGAAGTATTAAATCCTAAAGAAAAAACAGGAAGAATATATCAAAAAACCAAATTAGGAAATGATGTAGTTAAACGATTGAAAGAACTTGAATAAGAAAACTGCCCTCTTCTATAAATATAGAATATTGAGCAACAATGTTGCGAGTGAATATGTCTGAAAGACCTAAGGAACCCCCTATTTTTTGTTTCTTTTTTTCTAAAAAAGAAAGTAGGAACTCAAATTTTATTGAACTTAAC
>CAZFEG010000088.1:0-4034 GCA_964517565.1 uncultured Methanosarcinales archaeon | reverse complement strand
TCTCTAACTCGTTCTCCAACTTTAAAACAAATTATACCTTTACCTGCTTTCTCTATTTTACCTTCGACAGTCCACATTTCAGGCATGTTATCTTCTAGAAGTCCTGTTGTTGGTCCAATAATATAATATTTATCTCCAATAGAAATTTCATTACTTTCAATTTGAACTTCTGCAACTCCTTTTTTTACATAGTAGTTTAGAACTCTTCCAATTCGCATTTTTCTAGTTGTAGCTTTTGAGCCGTATACACCAGCCCATTCATTCATTGGTTTTCCTTGAAAGAAACCGGTTGAAAATCCTCTGTTGTAAACTTCACTCATCATCCCTGTTAATTCTAATTTTAAATCTTCAGTGAGTTCATTCTTTTTATGAGCTTCAATTGCTTTTTTATAACACTCAACAATTGTTTTTACATACTCAGGACTTCTTGCTCTGCCTTCAATCTTTAAACAAGCTAAGTCTGCATCTAAGATTTTGTCTATGATTGGCATAGTACACATATCTTTTGGACTCATAACATAAGATCCTTCAAGTGAATACTCAGTATCTTCTTCTGTATCTTTAATATAATATTTTCTTCGACACATCTGTAAGCATTCGCCTCTATTAGCAGATTTATCATGTGCAATTTGACTCATAAAACATCTGCCGCTTACTGCAACACACATTGCTCCATGAATAAAAACTTCTAGTTCTGCATCTAAACCTTCTTCTGTAATCTTTTTCTTAATAGCTTGAATTTGTGGTAAATCAAGTTCTCTTGCAAGAACAAATCGTTTAATTCCAAAATGATTATAAAATTTTAAAGCCTCAAAATTAGCAACAGAAGCTTGAGTAGATAAATGAATTTCTAAACCAAACTCCTTAGCCTTTTCAATAACAAACATATCCCAAGCAATAACTGCATCAACGCCAGTATGCTTAGCAGCCTTTAAAATATCCATGACTAAATCATGTTCGTCTTCGTAAATAATAGTATTTATAGTCAAATAAGCACGAACGCCTGCCTTATGACAAGCAGAAACAACTTTACAAAGATCATTAAGTCCAAAGCTAGAACTGCCTAAGTTACGCATATTAAGCCCTTTAATACCAAAGTAAACCGCATCAGCGCCAGCTTTGATAGCGACGGTGAGCATTTCAAAGTTTCCCACAGGAACAAGTAATTCTACCATAATAGAAAGAAAAAGAGGGAATAGGTATTTATATTTATTCAATATATAGGAAGAATTGAAAAATTAAAAGTAAATATCAGTCCAAAGGAGACTTTACCTTCAAAACATCTTTTTTAGCAACATAAGCGTAAGTCAAAGTAGTATCAATATTTGCATGACCAAGCAAACGTTGAATATAAGAAATATCAACTCCTGATTCTAATAAATGAGTTGCGAAAGAATGTCTTAAACAATGAGGTGAAACAGACTTTGAAATACCAACTCGTTTTGCACTACGAGAAACAATTAATTGAATTGAAGAAGGAGAATATTTCTTGAGATGAGAAGAAAGAAAAACAAAACCAGACCTATTAGAAGATAATTTTTTCAAAGCAGATTTAACCTTCGAAGAAAGCATAACGATTCGATCTTTGCGACCCTTAGCAAACTTAATATGAACAATAGAGCGAACAAAATCAATATCAGACCAACGAAGAGAAATAAGTTCAGAAAGACGAAGACCAGCAGAATAAAGAAACATAATAACTAAGCGATGTTTCAAATTATTAGTAGACATAATCATTCGCTCAATTTCAGACTTAGATAAAATAATAGGAAGCTTATTATCACGCTTATGATTCGGTACCTTGCAAGCCTCAGAAAAATTAAAAAGACGAAGATAAAATTTACAAGCAAAACCCGCTTGACGAATAGAAGCAGATTTAAAACCAGCAACAACAAGAGAATCTATGAATCCATTCAAAGACAAAGCAGAACTAAGAAACTTTGAAACATGAAACTTATAAGCAGAAAAAGTCTTAGAAGAATAACCACGAACACGACACTCAACAGCCAATTTCTCAACCCAACCAAGGACAAAATAAGGAGATCGTTCCATAAAAAGACTAAGAACAAGATAACTTCATAACAATTACTAAACAAAATAGTAAATATTTCCGATAACACCCATAAAAATTCTTTTTAATGGGTGTTATACGCAATTCAAAAAATATTTTTCTAAGAGGTAAAATGATGATAGGCTTTCTAAAGAGGGGAATAAATTTGATTTTTTCTAAAACAAAAGAGGGGGATAAGATTGTGTTTTCTCCACTCCGTTCCGAAAACGATGATTTATAAATTGAAAAAGATAACAAAACTTATATAATACTAATAACTTTTAATATATAATTGGGAAATAATATGATAAAAAACACACTTGATAAAAAAGAGGCAATCCAATCTATTGTCAGAACAGCAGTTGAAGCTTATGCAACTGGATTTAGAGCACGTCATGAGGGAGAAGTTGATAATCCCAATGGAGTAATAAATATGAAAATTCATAACGTTTTTATTGCTGCACTTGGGAAAGATATACAATATTACTCTGCTTTAGTTCGTTCACTTGATAGTTCTCTTGGAAACATGCTTGAAGGAATGGCAGTAAATATTGCAAAATTATTTTATGATGTAAAAAAAAGTGTTGAAGGAGAATTATATCCAGAACAAACCTCAAAAATCGCAGAATTTTTAGAAGCATACAAAAATAGTAAAAACCCACTTAAACCCTCAATAGAACATTTTAAAGAAATAAGAAGTATAAAGCCAAATCCAAATTCTAAAATTCAATCAAAAGTTCATGTTAGTGATTATTATTTAGTTGATAAAGAAACAAATACTCATCATTTGATAGAACTAAAAATCGGTGGTGATTTAGATAATAAAAAGGCTCGTTCCGAAAAAGAAGCCATTTTTGAACAATTTGCAATATTAGCAAACTCTTTGGGAAAAGATGCAACAATTCAAGCACATTTTGCTACTGCATATAACAGATTTGGAGAAGATAATGAATGGAAACAAGGAAGAGTTTTACAATTCTTTTCAAAAGATGAACTTTTAATTGGAAGAGATTTTTGGAATTTTGTTTGTAAGTCGGAACAAGGATACAATTTAGTACTAGAAACATACAAAGAAAATGCACAATTAATCACAAATGCTTTAGAAGAAATCAAAAAAACTTATTTAGATTAAGGTAATCAAATGACAATGCAAACACTCATAAAATGGCCTGGTGGCAAAACAAAAGAATTTATCTATATAAAAGATTTAATTCCCTCTTTTGAAAGGTATATTGAACCTTTTTTTGGTGGTGGTGGTATTTTTTTTAAATTAGAACCTAAAAATGTAATAATTAATGATATTTGTGAAGAATTAACCGATTTTTATTCTTTATTAAAAGAAGAAAATGACAGAGAGGATTTTAAAAAAGAATTGTATGAATACGCTAATAACTGGGAGAAAATACCAAAATATATTAAAATTTTTGAAAACGAGATAGTAGATTTATATAAAAACTTTAAAGAAAATAAAATCACAAAAAAAGAACTTGAAAAAAATATAAATGATATTCTTTTAAAAAAAGAAGATCAATTTAACGGATTATTTTTGAAAAAGTTTTGTTTAGATGAAAAAAATCTGTTAAACCAAATTATAAAAAATTTGATTTCAAAAATTCAAAGAACAAAAAAGATAGAGCAAGAAAGAGGAACTTTACCAGCAGGAGATTTATATAAAAATATTGAAACTGCTTTTAGAAGCGGATTTTATATGCACTTTCGTGATGTTATGAATTTTAATGGAAGTAAATATAAAATAAGTTTACCTAAAAAAATAGCTAATTACTATTTTGTAAGAGAATTTTGTTATGGCTCAATGTTTCGTTTTAATTCTAATGGGCATTTTAATATTCCCTATGGCGGAATAGGATATAATACTAAGGATTTTAGAAAAAAAGTTGATTATATTTTTAGTGATGAAGTAAAAAAAATATTTAAAAATACAATAATAAAAAATCAAGATTTTGAAGATTTTTTTAATGAATTT
>CAZFEG010000087.1:0-4119 GCA_964517565.1 uncultured Methanosarcinales archaeon | reverse complement strand
ATGCCGCAATAATTGATTTTGCACCAGTTAAAGCATTTAACAAAGTAGATTTACCAGCGCTTGGAAAACCAAGAAGAATAGCAGTACCATCACCAGTTTTTCGAATTTCCCAACCTTTACCGCCAGAAGTTCCGCGACCACGAGTAGTTTCTTTTTCTTTAAGTTTAGCAAGCTGAGCCTTATACGTACCAATAGCTGCTTGAGTTTTTTTATTATACTTCGTAGTAGAAATACGCTCCTCAAGTTCTTTTATTTTGCTATTATACTCAACCATGTTAATGAAGAAAAGGCTTGGTTTATAAAAATAGAGGAAAAAAGAAGAAAAAACCCCTATCTTTGATGTTTAGAAGCCCCAACTCTATAAAAAATGAAACTGAGAACCAATATAACAAGCAAAGCTAAAACTACAGAAACTTTGAAATCGAAAATTCCTGAACGACTATTAGTGTTTTCAGATACTGAAATCCTAGCAACACCATCATCAACAATAACTTCCTGATTATAGATACCTCGAACTTCGAGATCTAACAAAAAATCTTTCAAGGAAGCATCATCATCAACAGTAAATGTTACAATTGCAAGACCAGAATCTCCAGGAGCAAGACGACCTATAAAATCACTCTTTTCATCAAAAGAAAATGGTTGTGAAGACTCTTTGAAAACTCGTAAAGAAACACTTTCAGCTTCTTTGGTACCTATATTCTTAACGTCAAGAGTCATGTCAACAACAGAACCTGGAGTAAGAACATCAGATGAAAAAGAAACAGACTCAACAGAGAATTGAGGTTTACCACTTACTAAAATGGACAAAGGTAAAACTACAAATTTCTTTTCTCGATCATCAGCAGCAGAATAACTAATATTTAGAAAACCAAGAAATTCACCTTCAGAAACAGAATCATCAATATCAACATAAAAAGTAGCTACTTTATTTGTGCCATCTGCAATAGTCCCTAAATTAGCTCTGCCTGAAAAACCATATGTAGGAGAAAAACTTTCAGGGAGAATAAAATCAATAGTTACAACTTGCGCATCAGAGTCACCAATATTTTCTAAAGTAACATCTACTTTATTCTCATTACTATCACCATACATTTTTAGAGGTGAAGTAATTAACTGTCCAATTGCAAAAGAAGCTTCTTCATCTTCTCCTACACGAACAGAAAACTCTTTAGATACACCATATTGATCAGAAACCATGTTTAGTTTCAAATCATATACATCTTCCAGAGCATCATCATCTAAAAATACCTTATAATACAAAATATAGAAATCATTATCATCAGAAGAACCTTTCCAGTCACCAATAGATTTGATTGAAACATCACTAGAATCAAATGAGAAAGGATAAGAAAGCTCCAATTCAAAAGTAATATTTGTAAGTTCATCAGAACCAAACTTTTCAACCTTCCAACGTAATTCCACATAATGTCCAGGAGTTCCAGGATCAGGATCTTGATTTAATAAAGTAGCCTTCAAATAGGTTAAATCATCAGCAGCTAAAGCGGATGGAATTGTAAAAACGAGCAACAGTAATAACAGTATAACAATTAATTTTTTCATCATTTCACCTTTTTGTGTTTAGTAAGTTTAAGTTTTTTATTTTTATTTGCAAAAGTAGTTTCGAAAAGAACTAAAAGCGAAGGGAGTATCAACATAGCAGCAAAATAACAACCAATAACACCATAACTCATCATCTGGCCCATCTCTGCAAGAAAAGTTAAATCCCCTAAACTCATTGCCTTAAAACCAATTACGGCGGCAAGAGTAGTTGTGGTCATAGGCATAAAAACAGCATTTAAAGTCGTAGTCATTGAAACTAATAAAGATGTAGTCTTCATTTCTTGACGAAATCTTGAAACTATTTGTATTCCAAAATCAATACCAATACCCATAATCATAGATATTACTCCAGAAGTTACCGAAGATAAATTCATACCCATTAATCCAATATAACCCATAGTCCATAGAATACCGACACCAATAGTAACTAAAGGCATGAAGGTATATTTTAAAGATCTAAAAATGAAGAATAAAACAATAAGAATTCCTAAAAGAGAATACATCGAAGTTTTTCCCATATCTTCACCAATAGTTTGAGATACAATAGCGCCTGCAAGAACATCGCCACCAAGATCAACAATAAGTCCAGGAGGTAAATGCACTTGAGTAATAACAGAATTTAATTCAGAAAGCAAATCTAACTCATCATAGTTATCAGATAAAGATAAACTAATTATAGCTAAATCATAATTATCACTAAGGTATTGACCCATAAAAGGATTAGAATTAACAAAAGATCTAATCTCCATATCTGAAGAAGGAAGAATTCCAGCATTAGAACTTTTTATTAGCGTGACTGCACTAGTAACAGAATCAATATCATCCAAATCTAAAGCCAAATCACCCAATAAACTCATCGCTTCAAAAACACTTCGTGAACGAATATCAGAAACTGCAAATTTTTGTTCAGGATCTAACTGTAAGACAATCATCGCAGAATCAGAACTGCCAAACTTATCAGTTATTTTATTAAATGCAACAATAACGTCAATATTATCAGGCAAAGCATCCGAATTATCTGAGGAAACAGTTTCTACATTTTGTGATTGAATAAATAAAAATCCACTTAAAATAATTACTAGTAAAATAAATATCCAAGGAGCTTTAATGACTAGCTTAGCATATGAGGAGGTTAACCTTTCTGTTATTTTCATTTTTTTAATCCTCCGCGTTTATTCATATAACGAGAATGTTTTCTATCAGCAAGATACTTAACAAAATTCTCTTCAAAAACAAAAACAACAGGAGCTAAAAATACAGCTGCAACAAGACAGAAAGCTATACCCAATGCCAAACTTTGACCAAGATGTTGTAACATGGGTGTTATCGAAAGTGAAAGAGCTAAAAAACCAACAATTGTTGTTAAACCAGAACCAAGCATTGCAGAACCCACACTAGGCACTGCAACAAATAAAGATTTCTTTTGAGAATTACCTTTTTTACGTTCTTCAAGATATCGTTTGAGCATAAAAACGCCATACTCAACACCCATACCTAAAAGCATTGCACCAAGACCAGCAGTAGCTACAGAAATTTTTAATCCAAGCCAACCCATAGTTCCAAGAGTCCAAACAATTCCCAGTATTAAAGGAATAAAAATAAGAATAGATTTAACAAAGGAATTTTCAAGTATGAAAAGTAAAACAAAAATAAGCAAGGCAGCAACAACCAAAGTAAATAGAGAATCATTACGTAATAAATTCATAATACTCTGCTGAATAGAAGGAGATCCAGTAATAGTAACTTTAACACCAGGAATGGAAGGTACAGAAGAATAACTCGTTTCAATAACATCAATTAAGGATTGTAACTTTTTCTCACCAGAACCAACATCTGCATTAACAATCATCAACATTGCACTATAATCATCACTAAAAAATCCAGAAACTTCAGGATGTTGTTTTAACATCTGAACCACAAGGTCATCAGTTAATTGATCGGAAGGAACTGACGAAAATAAGAGAGCAGGAGAAGTCACTTTATCAACTAAACTTTCCTCCTCCAATAACTCATGAAATAAAACAACAGATTCTATAAGCTGGTTATCGCGAATATCACTTAAAGCAACAGGAGAATCAAAATCTAATTCAAAGAGAATAAAAACCGCATCTTGACCACCAAAAGTATCTGCAACTTTATCATTTAATTGATATACAGGAAGGTGAGTTGGCATTTCATTAGTCATATCTGACTCAAAAGAAATCATTGAAACACCATAGCCTAAAAAAATAGTTAGTACAATAAAAAATATTAAAAATATATTCAAATATTTATACTGTAACCGAGCAATAGATTGTAAGAAAACTTCTAAAGCAGAATGTTTAGCTTTAGATGTAGGAGAATGTTTTTTGGAAATCATGGTATCACTATAATTCTTTTTCAATAACTAAACGTAATTTTTCATTAAGTTTATTTATTTTTTTCAATTGCTTACCAAAATCTTCAAGATTTTTTAACTGTAGTTCTTCTTCGTCAGATAATTTTCTTTTTTTCTCAAGAGATAAAAAAGATATTAAATTAGTATATAAACTCAAGGTGCACTCAGATTTTTTTATT
>CAZFEG010000086.1:0-4142 GCA_964517565.1 uncultured Methanosarcinales archaeon | reverse complement strand
AATCATGAAAATTTGTCATACCAAAAATGGCATAAATAAACACCCGCGACCTGAAGGACAAGGTGTGAAAAGCAACAATTATCAAAATGACGAATTTTGCGATATCATAGAAACCAAATGGTATCTAGGACGCGTAGTAATCCTTGATTGCTGGCGTGCCAGAAATAATAATTTCTGAGCATGCCAAAGACTAAAAAGTCTTTATACACAAAGCAACAAAGTTGCGTGTACAAGAATCAAAAAGATTCTTTGTACAAAGAAAGACTATGTCTTTCTTGTACCAAAAACGCACGTGCGTTTTTTAGTGTGGCGTCACTATCGTTCCTTCACATTCTTGCTTTGCTCAAATGAATCTCTGTCGAAATTTTTTAGTATAAAATCTTACATAATTTTATGCGTAAAATCTTTTTTCGTCAAACCATGAATTCTTCCCAATTCACCATGCATACTAGATAGATTCCCTTTACCACGTCTCCAATCATAAGAAGGTATTTTATCAAGAGAAATCGGGCTCCAAGAATGAGGGTTAAAGCCATGATGAACAAGATCTTGAGCATAGGCATCAGCCAATTTTGCTCTCGATTCATAAGGGGTCAAATTACTCACCATAAGAAGAGTGTTTGTTTTTCCCATAGTGCGAAAACCAGCATCTGTTTCGTATAGAGCTACCACATTCGATAAACTTTCCGGATTAGAACCTTTGTGAAAAACCATATATAACAATTCAGGCAGATGGCCACCTATTTTATGTAAATATTTTGCTGCAAATAATGCTGCACCAAGATTATTAGCTTTCATTAAGTGCTCAGTTTGGATTGCAGAGTATAATTCTTTTCTTGGATGAACATCCCAGTATTCAATTTCTTCTAAACTGGCTTTAATGTTTGGATATTGTATTATATTCATTGGAGGACGTAGGAACTACAAAGTGTTTATAATACTTGTTAAAAAAATAAAAAAATAGATACCCAATACTAACTGTGCTTTTGCATGTAAAAAATAATCGGTTTTTGCTGTGCAAAAGACTCTTAAGAGAGTGTTTCCTTTGCGTACAAAAGATATTCTTGATTGATACTTACATCAATATCAGGCAAAGAAGACAATAAACCTTGTTCGTAGGCAAACTTCGCACCGGATTTAATATCATCAATACGATCTTTGCTTAAAGAAAAGTCAACATCTTTTGCTCTAGACGCTTGCATGTTTGATTCAAAGCTTGCAGCAATTGCTTATGCATTTATTAAGAATAAAAAATAAATTACAAACTAAAAAGATAAAAAAATTAAAAAGTATTAACGCATAGAAACTTCTGCTTCGATTTCATCTTCATCAAAGTTTTCAGTTTTTCTCTTACTACGACGAGACTTTTTTTCAAATGCATCTTCGAAAGCTTTGTCAGCAAGACCAGTTTTATCTGTTTCTTGTTGATCTTCATCATAGCCTTTCATAAATGCTTCTTCTTCAGCAGTAATTTCGTCATTATCAACTAGGTCAGTTCGCCCTTCCCCGTCATAAACTTCCTCAAAATCATCGTCCGGATACATAAATATACATTTCAAATAGGTTGTATAAAAAGATATCGACTAAGTTTAAAAGTAAAAAGAAAAGAGAGCAAAAAAAGACGAATTAACCACCTTGAAAGGGTAAACTCGGCAGACATTTAAAAAATGCAGAAAAATAAAAATAAAGAGAAAATATGAAGATAAAAACACAAAAGACAGACAGCCACAAGAATTAAAAAGAGCTGACCCTTGCTACAAATCATGTTTAAACTCAAAGCACCATTCTTTCCCGCAGGAGACCAAGAGCAAGCAATACAGAAACTTACAAAAGGACTCAAAGCAGGATATCCTGTGCAAACATTATTAGGGGTGACAGGCTCAGGAAAAACATATACTGTTGCCAACGTGATTGAGAAATATAACAAACCAACCATTGTAATGGCACACAACAAAACATTGGCCTTTCAACTCTATAAAGAACTCAAAGAATTCTTCCCAGAAAATAAAGTAGAGTTCTTTATTTCCTACTATGATTATTACCAACCAGAAAGTTATATACCTGCTTCAGACACATATATAGAGAAAGATGCAAAAATTAATCCAAAACTTGAACAAATGAGACTTTCAGCAACAACAAGTCTCCTCTCACGAAAAGACACAATCATAGTTGCGTCAGTTTCTGCAATCTATTCTATAGGGGACCCTGAACCATACAAAAACATGACTTTTAGTTTAAAAAAAGGAATGAAAATTACAAGACGAGAACTCTTACAGCAACTCATTAAAATGCAATACATACGAAACGATGTAGCACTTGAACCAGGAAGGTTTCGCGTAAAAGGAAACACTATAGACTGCATACCAACATATCAAGATAATATTATACGAATAATAATGTCAGGAGAAACAGTTTCAGACATTGTTGAATTAAAAATGCCAGAAGTAGAAGTACACTCACACTACGATACATTCGTTATTTTTCCAGCAAAACACTTCGTCATAGATCACGAAAAAATAAATGAAGCTGTTGAAAAAATGAAATACGAATTAGAAAAACAACTCCCAATCCTAGAAGAAGAAAATAAACTTTTTGCATACAGACTCAAACAAAAAGTAAACTACGACATTGAAATGATAAAAGAAATGGGATACTGCAATGGAATAGAAAACTACTCTTCATTCTTTGACGGAAGAAAAACAGGGGAAAGACCACACTGCCTACTTGACTTCTTCCCAAAAGACTTCTTACTCATTCTTGACGAAAGTCATCAGTCAATACCTCAAATAAATGGCATGTATAAAGGAGACCGTTCAAGAAAACAAACACTTGTAGATTTTGGATTTCGCCTACCAAGCGCATTAGATAATAGACCACAAACATTTGAAGAATTTAAACAGTTTATGAAACACACTATATGCGTCTCAGCAACACCTGCAGACTATGAAAAAGAATATTCTTCACAAATAGTGGAACAAATTATTCGACCAACAGGACTTATTGATCCAGAGGTAGAAGTGAGACCAAGCGAAGGACAAATGAAAGATCTCACTAAAGAAATTCATGCAACAATAAAAAAAGGAAACAGAGTTCTTATAACAACAATAACAAAACGACTAGCAGAAGATTTAACAGAATACTTTGCAAACAAAGGAATAAAAGTAAGATACATGCATTCAGAAATTGACGCATTAGAAAGAACAGAAATAATAAGACAACTTCGACTAAAAGAATTTGATGTACTTATCGGAATAAATCTTCTCAGAGAAGGACTTGATATACCAGAAGTGGGACTTGTAGCAATACTTGACGCAGACAAAGAAGGGTTCTTACGTAATGATAAAAGCCTTATTCAAACTATCGGACGAGCAGCAAGAAACGCAGATGCACAAGTAATACTCTATGCAGACAGAATGACCGACTCAATGAAAAGAACCATACATGAAACAAAACGGAGACGAGACATACAAATAGCACACAACACAAAACACAAGATTACACCGAAAACAATCATAAAGCCAGTTCACGAACAAGAAATTAAACTACGAAATGAAAAAACTATGGCAAAAAAAGAGATTCCAAATCTCATTATACAACTGGATGCAGATATGAAAGAAGCAGCAGAAAAACTAGATTTTGAAACGGCAATAAGAGTAAGAAATAGAATTAAAGAACTAGAAAAAAAACTTGAGAAAAAATAAACAACACATACAGTGATCACAAATGGAATTTGAAAATAAAGAATTTGAATCAAAAACGTTTAAAGGCATTGATTTCACAAACAAATCATTTAAGAACACCACATTCACAGAATGTATTTTTGAAAATTGCAATTTAAGCAATGTAAAAATAAAAAATACAAGAATACAATTTGTTACATTTAAAGAATGTAAAATAGTGGGAGTTCACTTTTCAAAATGCAACCCATTTCTTATCAACTTCAGCTTTGAGAAATGCAATATACAATTATCTGACTTTTCAAACTTACAATTAAAGAATATCTCTTTTGAAAACAGCAAAGTGTATGAGTGCGATTTCTTTACATCAAACCTGTCAGGAGCTAACTTTGAAAATACGGATCTTAAAGAAAGTAAATTCGAAGATGCCAATTTAAGTTTTGTTTCATTTAGAAATGCGAAGAA
>CAZFEG010000085.1:0-4194 GCA_964517565.1 uncultured Methanosarcinales archaeon | reverse complement strand
GTTTCGGTTTATTGCTTGAGTTAATGATTTGTAGTTGCGGTACCCTTTTCGTTTTCTAAAATAAGAATCTTTTTTTAATCGTTCAACATAATTATAATTAAAAAACTTACCCGCAACAGTATCAAAACCACCAGGAACATACAGTTCACACTCTTTTGTTAATGTATCCATTAAATCACCACTATGAACTCCCAGCCCTAATGAAAAATACCACGAATATGTTCTATCTTTTAGGAATGGTTTATAATCAATAAATTGGGCGTTCATGCAAGCAACATCATCACTTACGCCAAGACCTTTTTTCTTACGAACAAAAATTTGTCGATATTCATCTTTATCAACTGGTCGAGCTTGTTCAAGAATTTCATCCCAAGAAGAAACTTTATGATTAATAGGTTCTGTTTCTTTGATTATTCCGACCTTAGTCAGTACATCTATCAAATAATTTGTATTATTATCAGAATCATAATCAAACAATACTTGAAGCAAAGGATTTTCATAATTACCTTTTGCAAATTCATTAAGGTTAATACCTAATTTTTTTATTAAAGGGATATTTCCTAAGTATGATTCACCACCCCCTGCAGTGATATTGAATATTTCTTCCATTGGTTCTCTAACGTCAGAATAATTATCAAAATTCGCACCGAAAAAGATACCTTTTGAGAATGAGGAATTGTTGACTGGAATATCGAAAGGAAACTTTATTCCAAAAAAGTTTTTTGGAAGAATTTTCTTCATGCGTGGATCTTTAGTAATTAATTTTAAGGCAAATCTGGCACTGTTATTAATTGCTCGTTGACTTTGTTTTAAAGCAACAGGCCTTGGAAGATCTTTAGATCCATCAGAAAAAATAATCTTTTTACTCTTATTCTTTACATGTTTTAAAACTTCATTAGAAAAAACATCGCTTAATTGAGTGTTTGGATATTTTTGTTTATCTGCAAAAAAAACATGTCCTTCGTGAGCATGTCCTTCAATGGATCTCAATTGAAAATTTGTAGCCAACCATTTACTTATTAAAGGATTTTTATCCATCATATGATAATCTGCAAGAATTTCTTCTGGAGAGGCAACTAAGTTATTCCATTCGATTGTCTTTGAAATAGCGGAATCTTTAAATTCATCATTAAGAAAATAATGTTTGAATACTTCTGTAGGGATTGAATCTAATTCCTTAAATGATTCTAAACGATATTTTGTGTTTGTAGTTTGAACTTCGCTGTATGTTGTAGTCTGTTTGTTTTTCTCATTATTATTAACATTAATAACTCTAAGAGATTCTTTTAATGTTTCATTTAACTCCCCAACTAAGGAATCAATACTATTTTTAGTAATAGAAACTGTAGACACTATCCTTCAGAGACAAGGCTTGTTTAAATATTCATAAACTGTTTTAATCTAGATATTTGAACATATTGTTTAAAGACTTGATTAACTTAAATAATGGCTGTTTTAAAAATCATAGTATGTTAATGTGGATGTGTAATCCATTTCCTTTATAAATAATCAATAACTTAAAAGTTATTAATACTATATTTCATGTAATTATACTAAAAAATTTCGACAGAGATTTTTCTCTGGGTTGAATACCCCGCCCAAAAGGCGCGCGGGTGCAACAATTATGACGAATTTTTCATGATATGCATGTGATTTGAGGTAATAAATTTGTCAAATGTTATTGTACTAAAAGATGTAACAAAAATTTATCCTATGGGTGATGTTCTTGTAAATGCTTTAGCAGGAGTATCCTTAGAAATACAAAAAGGAGATTTTGTTGCAATAATAGGTGCATCTGGAAGTGGAAAATCAACACTTATGAATATGGTTGGTTGTCTTGATTTACCAACAGCTGGGAGTGTTTACTTGAAAGGTGTTGATGTTACTAAACTTTCAGAATCTCGACTTGCAACATTTCGAGGAAAAACAATTGGTTTCATTTTTCAACAATATAACCTATTTCCAACGCTTTCCGCTCTAGAAAATGTGATGTTACCTTTAGAATTGCAAGAAGTTGATGATGCTTATGCAAAGGATCGTGCTTCAAAAGTTCTCAAACTTGTTGGTTTGGGTGACCTATTCAAAAATTTACCTTCTCAACTTTCAGGAGGTCAACAGCAACGTGTTTCGATTGCAAGATGTCTTGCAGCAGATCCAGAAATAATTCTTGCAGATGAACCGACAGGAGCTTTAGATAGTAAAACAGGAAAAGAGCTCTTAGAATTACTACACAAATTTTGGAAAGAAGGGAAAACTATTATTATGGTAACGCATGATTTACACTTAGCAAAATATGCTCATACTATTATAGAATTAAAAGATGGCTTAGTTGTTAAAACAACAACAAACTCAGCTATAAAAAAATAAATTTAAGTTTGCATTACGAGGTGCGGAAAACTTTTTTTTGGGGCACCATATAATTACATTATGAGGAAAAAAATGAAAAAAATATTATATACTATCTTTATATTAAGTCTGATCTTTACACTATCTTTGTCCTTTGTACATGCTGATTCAGGAGTCTCAACATTAGACATTAATGTTATTAATCAAGATCCTGATCCTGTAATTGCGGGGGGGATTGTTGAATTACGATTAAACATTGAGAATTTGGGTTCTGATGATGTAACTAATCTTATTATTGAACTTGATGATTCATTTCCGTTCTCATTAATTGATTCAGCTGATTCAGTTCGTTCTTTTGGAAGCCTCAGTTCTTTTCAAGGTGGGGATGATGCAAAAATTATTAAATATTCATTTCAAGTTAATTCTCAAGCAGTTGCAGGAATTTACGATGTAGATATCATTTATTATGATTCAGTGTCGCCTTTGATTCAATCAACAATTTCACTTCCTATAGAAATACAAAATTTGGAAAGTGCAGAAATATCTGCTATTTCAAAAAGTGTTTTTACACCAGGGCAACAAGATGAACTCACTTTCACAATTAGAAATGTTGGAAGCGCACCCTTAAATGATTTATTCTTTTCATTTCAAGCAGAAGATAATGTGCTTCTTCCTGTTGAAAGCGGGAGTGCAAAATATATTAAAAAACTAAATATTGGTGAAATAACAGAAGTGAGTTATGCTGTTGTTGCTGACTCTGCTGCAAATACAGGACTTTATTCATTGGATTTAGTTCTCGAATTTAAAAACGCGATAACTGGTTCATCAGAACAAATGATTACAACATCAGGAGTTTACATTGGAGGAGAAACATCTTTCGTTACAGCATTCTCACAATCACAAAATGGTGAATATTCATTTACTATTGCCAATGTTGGAACAACACAAGCAGGCGCAGTTGCAGTTATATTGCCAAAACAAGATTCTTGGAAAGTTTTAGGAACGGATACCATTATGATTGGAAATCTTAATACGGGAGATTATACTATTGCCTCATATCAAATATCTCCTTCTGGTGAAGAACTAAAATCTTTATCAATGATTATTTCTTATACTGATACGATGGGTGTTCGTCGTGAGGTATTTCAAGAATTAAATATTCCAAGAAGCGCAGTCTCTTCAATAATAGGAGATATCATACCAGGTTCAGGCACAGGAAAATCAGGAGCAACAAGTACAACATCTTCATCATCCACTAATACTTCAATGATTTGGGGGATAGTTATTGGTGTAGTTGCAGTAGTTCTTATCGGAATTATTAGAAAAAAAATACTTTCAAAAAAGAAAAAAAATAAATTTCCACGAATGAAATGAATATAATTGTTAGGATGAACTAAGAATGAAACTACATAAAATATTCAAATTAGCACTTAACATGGTACTTCATAGTAAACTGAGAAGTTGGCTTACTATTATAGGTATAGTTATAGGTGTTGCTTCAGTTGTAGGAATAATGGGTTTAAGTCAAGGACTTGAAGCTTCTGTAACTTCAAGCTTTGGAGACCTTGGTGCAGACATTATAACTATAAGTCCAGGATATTCAAAAAGCACTAATACTATGGGTTCAGGAAGATTAAAGAATCCTTCAACCACATCTTCCGCATCTCAAGATCCTTTGACAAACAAAGATGTTCAAGCCTTAAAAACAATTCCTGATATACAAGCGATAGATACAAGAATAACGGGTAGCGTGGATGGATATTTTATGGGTGGCGAAGGTTCACTAACAGTTACAGGTGTTGTTCGTTGAGTAGTTTTCCAATACCGTCGCGGTCAGTTGCGTGACAT
>CAZFEG010000084.1:0-4222 GCA_964517565.1 uncultured Methanosarcinales archaeon | reverse complement strand
AAACATAATATAGTATTTCTAACTAAACCCTTCTGCCATTTCAAATGGGACTGTAGTTACACCTTCTCCACCAGGCCCTGTTGCTGATACTACATTTCCTTCTTCATCTAGTTGTGCTGCTAGTGGGTCTCCTGTATCAAATGCACTTTCTCCGTTTGTTGAGTCTGTAATTGGTCTACAATACTCTTTTTTCCCAGTTGCGCTATGTGGCGGGAAATTTAATTCGAATTCAAAACACATAAGAGTATATTCTCCTTTTGATAAAAATGATTTTGCAAAGTCATGTGGTACTTCGGTTAAGTTTTCCCAAGGGCTTGCAAAGAATTTTGTTGAATGTCCATTTGCTGTTTTCAAGTGTATAGTATATTGCACTATTGTTTCGTCTATAACTACACTTTGTGGTGGAACATTTTTAAGATAATATACCATAGTGTATAAAAAGTCTGTTTCGTTGTATTTCATTCTTTCTGCTGCTTGTGTGAGAACTGGTTCACAGAAATCTCTTGCACAAGATACTGCTGATCCTTTCATTGCTTCTCCACCAGCATCAACGAGGAATCCTGGGCTACATATTTTTTCTGACCATCCATCTGGACTAACCCAGTTTTCTGAGAATTGACTTACTTGTCCCATTGATGAGTCTCTTCCAAAGTTTGTCATAACTGCCCAATTCATCCATCCTTCTTTTACTATTGCGGCTGCTGCCATATCTACATATCCTTTGAGGTTTCCTTGGAATCTTGCTGCTTCTTCTTCTTGTCGTTGCTTGAGAAGATTATCTTGAAGTGCTCCTTCTTTGAACGTTTCACCGTTAGTTTCAAATTCGCTTTCTGCAGCCATGAATCGTTCTCGTTCCTCTTGAGACATTGCTTTCCATGCATCATCTGTTGGTTTACCAAGAGGTGCTTTAGTTAGTTTTTCTAATTCTGCTTTTCTTTCCAATCGATCATTTTGTTCAGTAGACCAGCCATCACAAGTCTCTTTGCTAACTTTGTTTGTATCTCCTTGACTTCCAGGATTTGCACAACCTGCATTTTTATACAATTCATTAATATCGTTTAATTCTTTACCATTTGTTTGCAGTTCAGTTTCATATTGTTCAACATTCGCATCATAATCTAATAATTCTTTATCATATTTATTTCGTTCAGTTATATAATTCGTAATATTACCATTACCTTCTCCTGTCCAACTATCAGGATTCATATGATCAGGTAAGGATTTTGTAGTATCAGTTCTTAATGCTTTAATCCTCTTAATTTTGTCATCAATAAGAGCAATTTCCTCATTATACATATTATTACATTTCGTATCTTTTTCTCGACATTTACTTTTTTTATTTTCCAGTCCTGCTCTTTCGTCTTCTAAATTTTTCTCTTTAATATTCATTTGACCAATAAATTCATTTCCTTGTTCTCTTGCTTTTTCTTTTGCTTCTTCTCTATGCGTCCATGCTGCGTCTATTTTCTCAGCATTCTTTTGGTCTACAATATTCTTTTTAAGTTCGTTTCTTACAGTTTCTTCACTTTGCGTTACCATCTCATCTGCACCATAATTCTGAACCAAATAGTCCGGAGATAATCTCAAAAGCACACAGTTAGAAGGAATAGCAACTAACTGCGAATTTAGTTGATCTTTCTTGAGTTTTAAGCCCCCAAGAATAGTTTTATTTCCTGCAATTAAAGGATCATTTTTGAGACGTACAGTTTCAAATTCTAAAGCAACAGCATGATATCCTTTCATCATTAAATAATGTCCTCTAAATAGATTACGTTCAGAAGTATCAGTTACTTGTGTACTAATCTGAGCTGGAAAATTATCAAAGTCTAAACCCATATATGTTTCAGGAACTTTTAATGGGTCAGAAGGTACAACAACTTTTGAATAAAAAATCTTATTTTTAACAATCCTTTCTGGTTCCCCTAAAACTAAGGTATACTCATTTGCTGAGAACGAATTATAAATTCCTTCAAAAAAAGGATATAAAGTAAGATAATTTATATTATTTTCAAGCAAACCATAATTCTCGAATTTAATTTTAGCTATAGAGTAATCAGCAGTTAAAAGGCGAATCTTTTCTTCAACTTCTCCTATATCTTCATCGAGTTTTGCTAATTCTTTTTGATTAATATCTGCTGATATCTTGACTTGATTAAGAATATCTTCTTGAATAGATACTAAGTCAGAAAATTTTTCTATGTCTTTAAAGTTTGTCGAGAAAGTTGTCTTATTCAAACCAATATCATTACAAAATACTAAAAGACTTGCACAGTTATGCATATAGACACTCAATGGAATCGGATCAGCTGGACCTACAGATTTAGTAATCAAAAACTTACTTACTAATTTTGTTGAACCAGCATAGTCTTTGCTAACGTGTTTATCAAAAGCCAAATTAAAATCGTCTTCTGCAGCTTTAACTAAAGAATCGACTTCATATGAATCAGCACCAAAAGAGCCTAAATCAGTTTTATAATCATGCAACAAATAATTTACATATTTTCTTTCTGCACTTTTTTCAGGCCAAAAGACAGGTATCAAATAGTCTGAGTCGTTCAAGTTATTAGCTGCTTTTTCAGCTTCCAAATAAGGATTATATTCCAATCCTAAACTTGTGTCTTGCGGTTCTTGAGGCATATCTTCCATATGACCTACATCTTCATATTTTGCAAATTGTTCTCCTAAGAGTCTTCCTAAATAACTTGAGCTTATTGGTGCGCAGTCGTCTCCTTGACAATTCTTTGCTGTTGCACAAAAATCTTCATCTATTGGATAATGGAATACATCTTTTGTTGGTTTCGCTTTTAATTCATAGTTTATTCTGTTTCCTATTGCTTCAGGTAAATGGCAGAGACTTAGTTTTATTGCGTCTCCTGTTTTTCCGTCTGCACCTAAAGTTTTATCATTAAGTACTTTTTGACAGAAGGTATTACTTGTAACTATTTTTAATGTTGTTGGTATAAGGTTTTGTGTAAATTTATCTACATTTTTTCCTATATTTTTTATTTCACGAACATAAGGTAGTTCAAAGAATTCTCCTATAATTGCTTCACATATATATCTTGATTCTATTTGGTCACATACTGATATGTCCAGTCCGTATCTTGCTTGTTCTTTCATACATACAAGTACGCCACATTTCATTTGTCTATATTTGTTGAGATGATAAAGTAGTGCTGACCAACATTTTGTAAATATTGCTGAGAGTATACTTTCTTTTGGATCGGGAACATTTACTTGTGAGAATACTTCGTTTTTTACATCTTGACCCATTCCACTCATACCACCTTCAGCGCTTTCTTGATCTGCGAGTTCTGAAAGCTTTGTTCCTGAAAAATAAAAGTTGTCTGGTCTTTCTCTCATTTCGTCAACAACACTACATGTCGTCCATTTGCAACTTACATCAAATATTTTTTGTATGAATGATGCGCCTTCTTCTTCGAATTTTTTCATGGGATCATTAAACATTTGAGTTGGATTTTGAAGTGCTTCGTTATAACTTTGTTCTCTTTTTGAATCAAGACTTCCAAATTGATTTGCTGCTGCAGATGTTTTTCCTAAGAGTTGATTGATTGGATCAAGTATCGAACCTGCCGCAGGGTACATTTTACTGAGAAGGGCTACTCCTAGTTGTGTTGCTCGTCCGGTTGCACTTACTGAGCTAAGCGTTCCATAGGCGCTGCATATTCCGCTCATTGTTGCCATAATATTATTTGCTATTCCTACGCCTGCCCAAAAATCGTCTAGTCCATCTTCTTTTTCACGTATTAAATTAGCATATTTTTCTCCAGGGTATTCATCACTCAGTGCGGAGTTTCTAAAAATAACTGGAGTGGTTAAAGTGAAGTAAGATGGTTTTTGATAGACAGTATCTTCGTTTGCTCGAACAACAACGCTCACGTTACATACAACGTCAACATTACTTAGTGTTGCAATATCAAAGGATGGTGCAAAATAAAAGTCTAGTCTGTTTTTTGTATTAAAATCTCCTAGACTATCTGTAATAACAATATCATCAAAATAAGATGCTGCTGAAGGTCTTGTTGCAAAGTCTGGTGATGAGAGTTCGCAGCTTGTTGGATCAATATACATATTGAGTGGTTCTGCGTATCCTGCGGCAGAATTTTTTTGTGGTGTGAAGTATGCAAATACTGGAAAATGAATTCCGTTTTCGTGTGCGAGTTCTAATGCTATCCTATTAAATCCTTTTTCTGAACCTGCA
>CAZFEG010000083.1:0-4240 GCA_964517565.1 uncultured Methanosarcinales archaeon | reverse complement strand
TTAATAGTTGTATCATTATGAAAAGAACAAAGACCGCAATAATTGTTAACCATTCTAATTGCAATAAGTTATGTGCAAAAAGAAGCGCTATGAGAGAGAAATAATACATGGGACCAGGCGAAGCAATAAGAAATTGAAACTTATTTGAAAATGAATGTTTAAACGAGGTAAAAATTATGAAAAGCGCATAAAGAGTGATTGCTAAAAGTATAATAAATCTTCCCAAAGTAAAATTTTCCATCCCATTCAGAAATATTTGTTTCATTCCACTAATGATGACCCAGAAAAGCGATAAACCATTTCCAAGCGCAGTATTCCATCCCAGTTTTTCTTTTTTATGTGTTCCAAAATAGAGTTCCATTGCTATCCAAAGAAGAATAAAGGGTCCTATTTCCCAAAATATTGCTGGTTGTTGAAATGGTGCAAGAAATATGTTCCAAACTTCAAGTAAAATAATATCTATTCCTGGAAATGCCATTATTAACCCTTTTTTAAAAAAAGACTATTAGAAAGTCTTTCAACACAACTATATAAATAATTCACGCGCAGAAGTATTTAAATACTACGTTCAAATCATCATAGACATGGTCAAATCAAGAAAAGAATTAGCTGTCTTCCTTTCAAAACTTAAAGTATTTGAAAGTCCTAAAAGACAACTCGAACAATATGCTACTGATAGCGAAATCGCATCATTACTTTTATGGCAAGCATATCAACAAGGCGACATTCTTGATAAAACAGTTCTCGATTTAGGCGCAGGCACAGGCATTCTCGGTATTGGCGCACTCATATTAGGTGCAAAACATGTTGAGTTTTTAGATATTGATGCAAGCGTCTATCTTACTATCAAAGAAAATCTTGAAATGCTTACTGACAATTGGGAAATAGATTTAACTGATCGTTGGTCATTCACAAATGTTAATTGTTCTGCTGCATGTGCAAAAGTTGATACAGTGATTATGAATCCTCCTTTTGGTACAAGCAATAAACATGCTGACAAAGGTTTTCTTAAAGCATCTATGAAGATTGCTCCTAGAATATATTCTATGCACAAAACATCCACTAAAGGTTTTGTTCAATCTTTTTCAAGAGATAATAATCTTCAAATAGTTTGGGAAAAAGATGTTTTGTTCCCGCTCAAACCAACAATGGGCGAACATAAAAAACGTCTTGAACGTATTGAAGTTACATTATTTTGTTTTGACAAGGACTGAGAATTGTAGTTAGCTTTGGAAAATTGCTTAATAAAATATCTACCAATAACCAGCTTCTTTCAAAACCCATTCTACACTTTCAGCAATTTTCAGTTTCTTGACTTCTTCTATTGTAAAGAACTTAGCTGATGAAACATCATCATTTGCTTTGATATTGAGATGTTTTGGTTTTACAAGATGAAAGAATACTACACTATGATAGTTTCCAGGAACATTTATTATTTCTTTGTAAGCAATAAGTTTCACAATTTCTACATCAATATTTGTTTCTTCTTTTATTTCTCGAATTGCAGCGTCTTGTATTAATTCTTCAAAACCAACACCACCACCAAGTATTATCTAATAACCATTATAATTATCCTTGTTTCGTTCTGCCAAAAGGAATTTTCCTTCATTCATGACAAGAACTGCACTTGTTAATCATGGTTTGTTTTCTGACATAAACAATTTCAAATAGAGGAATTATTTAAAATCTTTGTAAATGAAGTTTTGTTAAGGCAACATACAGTAAAAAAATTAGAAATTCAAAAAAACAAAGATTAATATGAACTAGAAGTATTCTAAAAAGTAGTAGTAAGAAATACAGCACTAATATATAAAGATAAAAAGAAATACAAGAAACAGGAAGTAAATAATATGAATAAAAAAAAGAAAGAAATATCTCAAGTCATACCTGTTTTCAGATTTATCCTTTTGTCAATTGTTACTGCAGGAATATATCAAATTGTTTGGATGTATAAACAGTGGGTTTTCTTTAAAAAGAAAGATAATCTTGATATTATGCCCTTCTGGAGAGCAATTTTCTCAGTACTATTCATTTTTGCCTTATCTGAAAGGATCTCAGGCTTAGAAAAAAAGAACGAACAAAGAAAAATATTTTTAGTAGTAGTTCTACCAATCATATGGATTGTTCTTTGCTACAGTCAAAGACTGCCTGATCCTTATTGGCTCATAGCTTACCTAAACGTAGTACCTTTAATCTTCACTCTTTTAAGAATGAATAAGTATTGGAAAAAGAAAGAAAAAAAGACAATCCCAAAAAGTTTCAATTGGTGGCAAATTATTTTAATAATAATCGGCGCATTGTTTTTTATAATGATAGTTTGGGGATCATTTCTTCCATAAATAGAATAGAAGATGAAAAAAAATAAAACACTAACAATCATAGGCATATGCCTTATGACTATAGGTATTTTAGCAATTGCTTCAAATACATACTTGAATATAAAATGGGATATGGATCATAAGAATTGGGAATTAAAACACTCAAACATGTTAAAAAAAGCAATAGAAAATAATAACATTACTCAGTGCAATGACTACAAATACAAATTAGGTTGCGTGGTTCTTATTGGTCAAAACCTGGAGAATGAAAGCGTTTGTGAAGAAGCTTATGAAGAATCATTTGTTAGATATGCCTGCAAAGGAGCAGTTCTAGGATCAAAAAGTAGTTGTGCTGAAAACCCTAATGAAAAAGAATTGTGGGCTTGTAAAACAATGTATGACAGCATACAATCAACATTGTCAGAGTCAGAATATAAAATTGCAGAAAAAAATTCTAAAAATATGCTCATTATTAATCAAGCTGTAAAAGAAATGAATGTTTCTCTTTGTAAAAATACTACTTTCGAAGCTGCATGTACAGTAATAGTAGCTCAAAAACACAATAATAAAAGTTTATGTAGAGAAATGTATAATGATTCATTCATGGGAGATGCTTGCATATCGATAGTTTCAGATAATAGAAATTTATGTTCAGAAAAATATCCAAACAATGAAATGGCTGTTTGGGTATGTCAAGAAAACTATAATCTTATTGTCAAAGAACTAAATATTATTGCTTGATTACTTCAACTTCTTCAATTCGCTGGTTATCTACTTTGTTTACAATAAACTTATAGTCCTTAAATATGAAGGAGTCTTTTGCTTCAGGGACGCGATTTAGTTCACTCATTATAAATCCTGAGAGAGTTGTATAATCACCATCTATAAATCGTATTTCCAAAACTTCTTCAACTTCATCAAGTTCTGTTTTTCCCAAAATCAAAAATGCATCTTTACGAAATTCTCTAATAGCTTTTTTTCTATGTTCCACTGTATCAGTTTCATCATAGATTTCTCCTACAATCTCTTCTATAAGGTCTTCAATGGTTACTAAGCCAACAGTTGTACTATGTTCATTAACCACAATTGCTAAGTGTATCTTTTTTTGTTTGAATTCTCTAAGAAGTGTATCTATTCTTTTTGTTTCAGGTACAAAAAATGCTGGTCGTAATAAATCTTTAATTCGATCTTCAGGATTTACACTCAATAAATCTTTTGCATAAAGTACACCTATTATTGTATCGAGATCTTCTGAATAAACTGGTATTCTTGAAAAGCCATGTTTCTTGATTTCACCGAGGATTTCACGAACTTTTTTAGTATCTTTAAAACCAAGAATATCAGGTCTTGGAGTCATTATATCGCTTGCGAAAGTATCATCAAGTTTGAAAATGTTAAGAATCATTTGTTCTTCTTGTTCTTTTATTGTTCCTTCTTCTTCACTCAACTTTACAATGTCTCGTACTTCTTCTTCAGTTATGAGAGGATTCTCTTCTGCATTTTTTGGTAGAAATACTTTTGTAATAATATCGAACAACCAAACTAAAGGATAAAAAATATTTTTTAAGACATTAATAAGGGGCGCCATGAATAATGCGATCTGCTGAGCATATCTTGTTGCAAATGCTTTTGGAACTATTTCTCCAAAGATAAGTATAAGAAAAGTCATGACTCCTGTTGCTACAGCAACTCCATTATTTGGAAATACTGATAGTGTGGTTGCGGTTGCCATTGCTGCGGCCCCAATATTAACAAGATTATTTCCAATCAAGATTGTTATGAGTAATTTATGTGAATCACCCTTTAGTTTTTGTAAAAGTTTCGCATTCCTAACATTTCGTTCAACAAGATAACGTAATTTTATTTCATATACTATCCTGCATTAGCTTTACACTTTTGACTATGTTTGTAGTGGTAACAAA
>CAZFEG010000082.1:0-4287 GCA_964517565.1 uncultured Methanosarcinales archaeon | reverse complement strand
GCTCCTAAGGCTGAAGTAAAGGAAAAACCTGTTGCTAAAGTAGAAAAAGTTACTGAAGTAAAAGAAAAACCTGAAGTTAAAGTAGAAAAAGTTACTGAAGTAAAGACAGATGACAGTTCTAAAAAAGAAGATGTAGCACCTGCAAAGGAGGAATAAAAAATGGCACGATTTATTCACCTAGCAAAAAAGACTCGTCTTGCAAAAAAAGGACGTCAAACTCGATGGGCTCCATTTTGGATTATTCCAAAGATTTACAAAGGTACAAGAAAAGTTCATCCTGGTCGACATACAGAAATCAAAAGATCATGGCGAAGAACTAAAACTAAATTATAGAGGTAATGAAAATGGCTGAAGATATAAAACGGACATATACAATTCCTCTTCGACGAGGTTTTTGTAATACTCCAAGATATAAACGAACTAACAAAGCTGTAAAAGTACTTACAGAGTTTCTCAAACGACACATGAAGTCTGAGAATATTAAACTCGGTAAGAATCTAAACGAATTTATTTGGAAAAATGGAATTAAGAATCCTCCTTGTAAAGTGCGTGTGGATGTAGTTAAAAACAGCGAAGGCGTTGTTCGTGTTGAACTTATTGGTAAAGCATATACTGACTTTAAAATGCAAGATAAAACTGATCGTAATCAGTCGCTTAAGGAAAAATTGCAAGGCAAAGTAAAAGGAACAGATGAGAAGGCAGAAGTAAAAAAGGAAGAACCTAAAGTTAAGGCGACGCCTTCAGCTACTGCTAAAACTGAAGCTCCTAAAGCTGCTGCAAAACCCAAAGCAACACCTGCACCTAAAGTAGTTGAAAAAGCTGCAAGTTCAGAAAAAGCACCTGTTGAAAAAGCAACACCTGCTCCGAAAGTTGAAGTGAAAGAAACTCCAAAACCTAAAGTTAAGGAAGCTCCGAAAGTTGAAACTAAGGCAGAACCAGTTGTTAAAACAGAAGCTAAAACTGTTGAGAAAAAGACTGAATAAGTCTTATTTTTTTATTTTTTTATTTATTGATAATACTATTTCTAAACATAAAATATATTCAGTAAGAATTATAAGTGCAAATCTAGGTGGACAAACCACAAAAAAGAGTTGCAAAATCTAATAAATGGTATCAGGAAGTACCAACCAGAAGTAATTATATTCCAAGAAATAATACGAAAAAAAGAAGTAAATGTACTACAAATGCTACAAAAAGAACTAGATTACGAATACAGCGAATTTACATTCAAACAAGATTTTTCAAAAGATTATGGGAAAGGTATATTACAAGAAGAATCTGTTGAAGAAGGATTGGCAATTCTATCAAAAATCAGATTCAACTCTCAAAAAATAGATTTACCAATTATCAAAAGAAAGGACAGATGGCCACGAATCGTAGTAAAATATTCATTCGAGGGATTCACATTATGCAACCTTCATTTTAGCAAACTTAGAGAATCAAGAGAGCAGGCAGTAAAACATCTCCCTGAAGCAGACATCTATGCAAGCGACTTCAATATGCAACCAGATGAGCTAAAAAAATATTTTCAATATTCCAATAGTTTCGAGAAGAAAAATTATTTCTCATACCCGTCAAAAGAACTCACTCTAGACTATGTACTGGCTAAAACAGGCATTTTAAAATCAATAGAAATTATAAACAACATTTCAGATCATAATGCCTTATTTGTTGAGTGGGAAAAACAATAGATTATTTATTTTTCTAATTCTGGCAAAAATTCTTCAATTAAATTTGTGTAGTTAGCGTGAACTTCGACAATAACAGGTTTAGTGAATACATTTTGTTTATAATCTTCCAAAAATACTGGTTGAGAAAGTAGAGGATCATATACTAGATTAGAAGAAGAACAAACAAAGTGTTTGTCCCATCCAAAATCTTGCCAAGCATAAACCTTAGGAACTAATTGACCATCATAATCTGGAGTAATACTTAACAATTCAGGTTTTTCGCCATGAGATATAAGAAGTTGAGCTATTTTCAGAGCAATGTTTCCACAAACTGCAGAGGCACCATCAACAGCAATATAATCATCTTTTAGTTCGTCATGTTTATTATTAAAATAAGTTAACACATTCATTTACAAAAAGAAGAATTCAAATACAGTTTTAAAACTTACTACAATCCGATTCTGTCAAAAAAAAGTATGTTGTATGCTTGCTCAACAAATATATACTATGAATATGTTTCGAAGACCAAATCTTGTGAATCATCAACTAATACAATTTAATAGAATATAAAAAATAAAAAGTTCTTTTTGAAAAGAATTTCTTCAAACTTTTTCAATTCGAGGATAGACGCCTGGTTGCATGAATACTTGACTTGATTTCACTGCAATTCCTTTTTTATTATCAACCATTTCCCGTGATGTCATAAGTGATTGTCCTACAGCTACTAATTCACCTTTGAGACTCATTATTGCAACTGGTTCAGCTACTTGTATTTCTGATTCTACTTTTCCTATTCCTGGAACTTTGAGTGTTGCTCCATTGCAAATAGCATTCACTGTAGTATCAATAACCCAAATTTTTGGCAAGTGTCCAACTGCAGCTTCTATTGGTTGAATAATTTTTCGAAGTGGTTCTTCATTATTTTCTTCTTTGTAATAATAAAATGCATCTGTTAAATCTTGTAGAGTGCAGAGTGCTGTTGACTCACTAAATGGTCCTGCTTTTGATCGTCGTAACTCAGCCATGTGTGCTCCTGTGCCCATTGCTAAACCCATGTCATGGCAAAGTTTTCGTATATATGTTCCTGCTTGTGTTCCTACAATAAAAAGAATGTCTCGTCCAATAATTTCTAAAATATCAATGTAGTAAACTTTTCTATATCTGAATTGTCTTTTTACTGCTGATTTTATTGGTGGTAATTGTTTAAGTTTTCCTACAAATTCGTTAAGCATAACGTCCCGTATTTTGTCTTCAGGAATATCATCATGTATGTGCATAAGACAAATATATTCTTTTCCTGCTGTAAGAAGTGATTGTACTATTCGTGTTCCTTTGTCTATTGCTACTGGTAAAAGTCCTGTTACTTTTGGATCGAGTGTTCCTGAATGTCCTGATTTGTCAATACGTAGAATTTTTTGTACAAAGCTCGATACTTGGTGACTTGTTGGTCCGCTTGGTTTATCAATATTTACAACTCCACATTCTAAAAGTTGTTTGATAGATCGAGTGTTTGGATTAGAACCGAATCTTTCGCTTGTTGACAAGTCTTGTCGAATGAGTTCTTCTCTCTTAATTTTTTCAAATGGCAAGTCTCCCATAAGTATCAAGAAATCAAATCCCATATTTAATAGTTTGCTTATAAATGAAGCATGTTCATTTTGTCTTAAAATACAAATGCAGCAGATTTATAAATATCTGAGCCAATATCGAACCTATGACGAGCATTGAAGAATTACAAGAAAAAGTCAAGAAATTTAATATGGATCGTGATTGGGATCAATTTCATAATCCTAAAGACTTGCTTGTGGCTTTGGTGAGTGAAGTTGGTGAACTTGCTGATTGTTACCGTTGGTTGAGTGATGAAGAAATGGCGAGAGTTCATTCTGATCCTGTAAAAAAGAAAGAGATTGAAGAGGAAATTGCAGATATTACTATGTACATTTTAACTCTAGCGTATAAAACAGATATTGATATTCAGAAAGCTGTTGAGAGCAAATTAGAAAAAAATAGTAAAAAATATCCCCTTCATAAATCAAAGGGAGTTCATAGTAATCATATTGAAGGTTTTAAAGGCAAGGCAGAATAATTAGATATATTTTGTATATTCTAACAAGTCATGTATTCCATGCACTACGTCATTAGGTTTCATTGAATAATATTTTTTTGCAGTTATCCAAGTATACGTTGTATGTTTTGTAGAATATAAAATTATTTCAGGCTTTTCTTCAAGTCGCAAAACGAAATGTCGGAAAGACAACAGAAATTTCTAGAAAGTTCCAAGTCCAAGCATCAAGAAATTGTAAATATTTTTGGTCCGCATCAAGTCCTAATTCTTCTTTCAGTGCTCTTTGGAGAGCTTGTTTATAGGACTCACCTTTCACACTTTACTTGCCGGAAGCCCCCATTTCCCTCCTTGTGAGTCTTCTTGGACTCTATGAAGTATGATTAACTCATCCTTAACATGTACAAAACATCCAACAGTCGTTATAGAAAGAGCCATAATCATAGAAGTTTCTTAACATTAATAAAAATTACTCTTCTTCCTCATTAACTTCAAAAAGGTTTTCATCAGAATTTTCTTCTTTAGAACTTGTATCTTTTGTTTTCTCTTCATCTT
>CAZFEG010000081.1:0-4297 GCA_964517565.1 uncultured Methanosarcinales archaeon | reverse complement strand
TAGCGTTCCAAGAAACCCCAGAGAAAAAATCTCTGTCGAAATTTTTTAGTATAAAAATATCTAAAAAAACTCAAGAGTACTGAAAAAAGACAAGTCAAAAAAAACGCGAATAATTTATAACCATTTAGCAAAGTTTATAAATGAAATTGTCCAAAAACAAAACATTTATAAACAAGAACTTCTTTGGAATCAATAATTACACTTATAAAATGGTCGTCTGGGGGGACAATCTCATTTTGTAATATAGATAGAAATCACTCAATTGTTGAGATAGAATACTTATTTACTAAAAAAAGAGGGGAAAAAAATGCCTACATTTGTAAAACGTTGTCCTGAATGTGGAAGTTTAGACTTACACTATAATAAAGAAAAAGGAGAAATCATTTGTAAAGAATGCGGTCTTGTTATTGAAGACAAGATGGTTGATTTTGATCAAGAATGGCGAGAATTTGACAGCGAAGCAGCTGCAAGGAAACGTCGAACCGGCGCACCTATGACCTACACTCAGTTTGATCAAGGTTTAGGAACGGATGTTGGTCGAAAAGCTGATCTTTACAAATTTGGCGGGAAAGCTAAAAATAAATTCTTCCGTTTACGTAAATGGCAACAAAGAATCTCTACTGCAATTGAACGTAATCTAAAATTAGCACTTTCTGAACTCAAAAGAGTATCATCATTCTTACGATTACCATCTTCTGTTGAAGAAGAAGCTTCAAGAATTTATACCTTAGCTGTTCAAAAAGGTTTAGTTCGTGGTCGAAGTATGGAAAGTGTTGTTGCAGGAGCATTATATGCTGCTTGTCGACGACACGACGTACCTAGAACTCTTGACGAATTAGGCGAAGCAAGTGGTATTGAGAAAAAAGAAATTGGTCGAACATACAGATTTATCACTCGTGAACTAGGTATTAAGATTTTACCAAGTAATCCTGCTGATTATATCGCAAGATTTGCAAGTGCACTTAAACTTTCAGCTGAAACTCAATCTCGAAGCGTAGAAATTATTGAAGCAGCACAAGCTGTTGAACTTACTTCTGGTCGTGGACCTACAGGAATTGCAGCAGCAGCTCTTTACGTCGCAGCTTTAATTAATGGTGAAAAACGAACTCAACGAGAAGTTGCAGATGTTGCTGGCGTGACTGAAGTAACTATAAGAAATCGTTATAAAGAACTTCTTGAAAAACTCGAGCTCGAAAAAGAAATAAAAAAAGTTAAGAAAAAGAAAAAAGAATAACATCTCGACTTTTTTAGTGCATTCAAATCAACAATTTGACATGCGCTCACGCATGCCTACTGCAAGAATGGCAAAGAAAGAGTAATATCTTTTTAAAACTTTATTTCTTATTTTTTTGTTTTCTTATTAATAAAAAGACATAAATACTTCTTCAAATAGAATAAACTCATGGCTGATTTAATCCGATGGGACATTTATGAAATTAATTCTAAAAATCATCAATTAACAAGTCGACGAGTAAGAGGTCGTCTTAGAAAGTTTGCTTTAAGTAAAAACATTAATCTTCTTACAGAAAACACAGAGAAAGGTGAACCAAGAGTCCGGTTTGCATTATTTTCAGGAAGCGATCCAGAAATAATTAATGAATTCTTAAAAACAATGTTTCCCGATATTCAAATAGAATTAGTTTTGAAGAACATTGCAAATCCTGTTTTATCGAAATTAAAAGTAAATAGTACAGAAAGATACGAATAATAACTATAAAATTAATTCTTTAAGTGCTGTTGAGCTTTTCTGCGAAACGCACAACGCATGCCTAGGCAAGACTGGCCTCACAAGTACTTCCCAAAAAGAATAGGCGTACCTTGAGAATAGAGATTTACAGCTTCTCGAAAACTTCTCTCTCTAAGCAAGATTTTTTTCTCTTGAAGAATGGGCAGAATATTCTTACTTGTTAAGTACTGTGCAAATTGACTTATATTTTTTACTCGTGAACTAAATCTTGCACGTTCAAAATCAATAAGTACAGGTTCTAAATTTTTCCTTACAATAATATGTTTATAGGGATTTGTTAATTCAAATTTGTTTATTCCTGCGTCATCAAGTTTTAGCAGTTGTTCCAGTATCATAAATAATACTTTTTTAAGGTCTTCCGTGTTTGCTTCTTTAATAAATTCACCAATAAGGGTTCCTTCAATAAAATCCATTACAACATAGTTTTCAGAAGAGTCAATAAGTTTTGGTCCAACTCCTAAAGCATTTACTTTTTTCAAATAATTTGACTCCAAGGTCATTGCGTTATGCGCTTCAGATTGAGGATGTGCTACTTTTATCGCAACAGGTTTATTTCCTAATTGAGCTTTGAAAATAAGTCCTCTTTTTCCTTTTGCGTGCAAAACTATTTCGCCACATTCTTTTGGCACAAAGGCTTTTAGTAAAGTAATATCTTCATTAGTTATTCCAAAGAATTCAATCATGAAATAAAAGAAGAAAAAAGAACTTATAAATCTTTCTTAGAAACTATTTTTGGAACTCCTAAATACTGTTTAAAAACATCTTCCCATTTAATGTAATCTCGTGATGCTTCTGATGAAAGGGTTTGTAAAAAAGCTTCTCGTTCGACACATTTTCGTCGATTCCAAAGCAAGTGACTTGTTGGCCCAATCTTATCCGCGAGCCATTCAGTGTATGCTTGAACATGTAACGATACAGCCATATCATGATAAGCTGGCGACAAACCAACAATATCAGGATAAGAAACATGTAATGCTTGGAAATCAAAAGCTTCTTTTGTTGGCACAACATAAAGTTGTAAACCACTCATTGACCGTTCATGAGAAATATAAAAGTTTTTTACCAAACCAGAAACAGGACGTAAGTAAGGATTAGTATCACGAACATTATTCAGAAAATTGAGTGTTTTTTCAATGAGTGATCCAGCAAAGTTCTCAGCGTGAGGTTGTCGTATAATTTCGTTCGATATTAATGCAAAAGCTTCAAAATCAAATAGTTTAAGTTTTTTAGTTAATTTAAATTCTTTATCTAATAGTAATTCTCCTTTAGCATAACGTAGATTTGATATTCCTGTTGCTAATTTTATTGCTGCATTTGATAAACATTTTGCTCGTTGTAATGAAAACATAAATTGTTTATTGTAAGGTCTATTAAATTTATGTAAAACCATTGCTATTTTTTCCTTATCAAGAGAGTCAAGCCCTGGATAAACTTGTTCTCCAGATAATAATTGCCTTTTTGCACGATCATATTGACCCTTCATGTTTAATTTTTCTGAAGTGCCAGGAACCGAGATATCCACAGTAGCAAGATGCTTAAGATGTTCAGAAGTGTATATTCTTCGCTTCATTAATTCTGTAAGTAATTCTTTTTCGTCAGAAATTAAATTATCCAGTCCAGAAAATTCTCCATCACCTCTGTTTATAGAATCCTTTTTTGAAGGTACGCCACAAAAATCTTTAAGCATAGTATAATATGCGAAATTTCGAAAATCATTCATATTCTGCAATTTTGCTTTTACAAACGCTTGTACGTATTGTTCGTCTTCAGAAGCAAATAAACCATTTTTAGTGTGTTTTACAGGTGAATTTTTTTGAGATTTGACTGTGAGAGGCAAAGTAAGTAGTTCAGAAACCGTTAAAGGTGCAAGTATTTCAAATAGAGGAGTTGGACAACGATAAATCGTGTTTAAAATAACAGCATCTCTATTCATAGAAAGAACTATAAAGAAAGACTATTTAAATATTACTATTTAGTAGTGACTATTTTTAATTTGTATATTTGCAATTCTTCAAAGAATAAGCTCTTCTGAGCAATAATTTTGCAAGAAAAACCTTTTTCTTTGGCCTTTTCTTCAATATGTTCGGGTTTCGCAAGCGAACTTGTTAAAAGAAGAATAAAACCAGTTTCAGATAGAAAGTTAGTCACTTGGTCTATGAAACGACAAGCCGTCTCGTAACCATGTACGCCCCCGTGAAGCGCTGAGTCATCAAACTCACCATCGTTTGGGAGATAGGGTGTATTAAAGATAATCACATCAAATTTTTTGAGAGGAACTTTCTCAAACAAATCAGATTCATAAAGAGGAATTTGTAAATCGTTAGATTCAATAATTAATTGCATATATGTAACAGCTAATGAATTAATATCGACTAGAGAGACATCAAGGCCTAATTTAGCCATTTCAAAACCTAAATAGCCAGAACCAGCACCCATATCAAGCAAAGAAAGATTTTTTCGATCATTATCAGGCAATAAAAACGAAATTTCTGTCTTCAGATTATCTAAAAGAAAAAAACTATCTTCATCAGGCTCGTAAACGGAGGGATT
>CAZFEG010000080.1:0-4302 GCA_964517565.1 uncultured Methanosarcinales archaeon | reverse complement strand
GGTGATCATGAATTTAGCCTTAGGGCAGGAACTGAAAATATTCATGGAATTGTTGGCTTTGCAGAAGCAGTAAAAATAGCAATAAACAAAAAACACATAAATCACATGTCAAAGCTAAGAGATAAATTCTTCACAGATAATAATACACTCATCTTTTTCTCACCCTTGACTGCATAGAAGTTAAGGCATAATTAATGATGAATGCTAAAAGTATAAGAATTATACCCAAAGCCATAGCTAACTCAAAATTACCTTTACGAGTTTCTAAAACGATGGCAGTTGTTAATGCACGAGTATGATAACGAATATTACCACCAACAATAATTATTGCACCCACTTCAGAAATTGCAGCTCCAAAACCAGAAATTATTGCAGTAATTATTCCTCTCCGAGCTTCAAAGATAATTGCTTTTGTTTGTTGCCAAGTATTTGCACCAAGAGTAACAATACTATCTTTAACAGTTTGATCAAGATCATTAATTGCTGCAAGACTAATACCTGTAATAATTGGAAAAGCCATAACAAACTGAGCAATGACCATTGCAAAAGGAGAATACAATAAATCAAGACCACCTAAAAAACCATTTCTAGAAAGAATAAGATAGACAACCAAACCCACAACAACAGGAGGCACACCCATAAATGTATGCACAAAATTGATAATTACTCGTTTAAAATAAAACTTTTTTACACTTAGTAAATAAGCAAAAGGAATAGCAAATATACTAGCAAGAAGGACGGCTAAACCAGATACTTTAATTGAAAGCCAAGCAATACTAAGCACTTCTTTATCCAAAGTAAAGATAAGTTTTACAGCATTAAGTAGGCTTTCTAAAAGTATATCCATAATTATTCACTCAAACAATTTCCTCTTAAAGGTTTGAAGAGAATTTCACCATCAACAGTATAGGCTCCAATCATGTCTTGTGTTTCATTAGACATAAGCCAAGTAATAAATTTTTTAGCAGAGTCATCATGAATATTTTTATGTAATAAAGGATTAATAGCGATGACGCCATAAGGGTTAAGTAACAAATCATCCCCCTCCACAAGAACATCCAATTCTAAATCACTTTTTAATGCAAGCCAAGTTCCTCGGTCTGCCAGAGTGTATGCTTGTTTTTCATTAGCCATACGAAGAGTATCACCCATACCTTGACCAATCTCAAGATACCAATCACCAACAGGAGTAAGATTATCTTCAGACCATAAAAATAATTCTTTTTTATGAGTTCCAGAATCATCCCCTCGAGAAATAAATTCTTCTTCAGAAGAAAGTATTGCTGTGAGAGCTTGCGCAATAGTTTTGTTATGAATATTTGCAGGATCAGAAATTGGACCAACTATAATAAAATCATTATACATGACACAGTTTCTTGTCAAACCAAAGCCATCATCAATAAATTTTAATTCAGCTGAAGGTGCATGAATCAGTAAGACATCTGCGTTACCTTGTTCCCCATTTTTTATTGCTTGACCCGTACCTACAGAAATTATTTGTACAGAAATATTTGTCTTCTCTTGGAAATCAGGTAGAATTGCATCAAGTAAACCAGAATCATAGGTTGACGTTGTTGTAGCCAAAATAAGTGTTTCTTCAGATGAGGAAGATTGCGAAATTAACGTGATAAAAGTTCCAACAAATACAAGAATAAGTACTATAGTTACAACTAGTTGTATTGGTGGAGTGCCTTTCTTTTGATGAGAAGTACCATATCTTTTTGTTGTATTTTTTGAAGAATTATTTCTTTTTTTCATTTATTCACCTTTTAATTTTGTAAGAACAGATACATCTTTAATTGCAGTTGAAGGATAGTTACCTATTTTATCTTTCTCAAGACCTTTAACCATATCCCAAATTGCAAGAAGAGCATTTTGCACACCACTAATCGCTTCCATTTCAACACCGGAAGAGTAATTACTTTTTACAAGAACAGATACATGAATACAATCAGACTTAATAAGAAAACTTGTTTGCACAGAACCAATAGGAATATTGTGACAATGAGGCTGTAGAAGAGGTGTTTGTTTTACTGCGAGCTGTGCAGCAATCTTTGCAGTCTCAAGAACTGGACCTTTTTCAACAGCACGATTTTTTATCGCTTTAATCGTTGATTTTTGAAGTACAATCCTTCCCGTTGCTGTTGCTTCCCTCGAAACAACTTTTTTCTTCGTTATATCTTTCAATATGAATACTCCTATTTTTTATTGCTTGACAAAATGATTCATTATCTTTGAACACTACAAGATTATCATCACGCATCAAACAAGGTTTTAATTTACCATCACTAGTAATACGCATACGCGTACAGTTCTCACAAAAATGTTTTTGGATTGGACGAACAGTCTCAACAATAAGTCCATCGAGATGAAATTGCTTCCTATCGTGCATTTTACGAGTGATAACTTTTGATGCCTGGGAAGCGAGTTCATCTTCAACATCTTTTAAAGAATAATAATATTTTTCATAATATAGAGGATCAGTATCAATAAGTTCAATAAGTTGTAGAAGAACATTGTTCTTTTTTGCGAAAAGCATCATGTCAGGAATTTCGTGGACATTGACATCTTTAAGCACAACCATATTTATTTTTATTTGTGAAAAACCAACTGCATGCGCAATATCAAGAGCTTCCTGTATTGAAGAAGCAGTCTTAGGAGATGCAGAAGTTCCAATAGTATCACAACCAATATTTACTCGATCTAAACCAGCTGTTTTTAGTTGCTTAGCATATAGTGGTAAAAAAATGCCTGTTGTCGCCATAGAAATATCTTCAATAGATTTTTCTGCTTTAATTATTTTTACTATTTCAACAATGTCCTTTCTCAGTAAAGGTTCGCCACCAGTAAGTTTTACATGAGTAATCCCATTTTTTGCTGCGCTTGAAACAATATCTTTAATTTTTGAAAGACCCATCTCGAGACCAGGGCTTGTTTCTCCTTCACTATGACAGAAATCGCAATTATAATGACAGCGTTGGGTTACAGAAATACGCAAATTATCAACACTACGTCCAAAATTATCTTTCATATAATCCCACACCCCTTCAAAGTAGAGTATAATCATCTAAGACAGATGTGTGGGTTTAAATAGCTTATGGATACGAGGCAGAAATAAAAATCCATTTAAAAAGATAAGAAGAAGATATAAAAATGCAAGAGTAATTTGTTCTTTTATGGCTAAAGAATTTCTTCTCGAAAAAGTAAACCAAAATAAATCAGGCAAAGATTCCGTAGTTTTTAAATGGACTGCAGGCACAAGACCTGAAAAAATATGGGAAACATACGAAATTAACCAAAACATGGGAGTTCCAGTTGAGAAAGACGATCAATTATTTGCAAAACCTCAAGTTGCGATCAAACATCTTGGCGACTGGTATATTGGACTTAATAATGGAGCTATAGAAATTCTTGGAGAATCACAATTTAGAGAAACTATTCAACGATTACCAACAGTAAGTAATCATATTCCACGAGGAATAAACAGCGAGACAGATAAACAAAATAGAAAGATGGCAATAAGTTTCTTATTTAATGACGCATTTGCAATACAAGGTTTAGAATCACTAGATGGTAAGCTTTATGATGCGAGCATAGCGGGCGTTTTTGAGACTAGAAAAGAAGATGCAAGTAGAGGATTTGATTTTATAGGAGGAAGAACTCCTCAAATAGAAAAATTTAGCACACTTGCTTTAGTGAACATTAAAAACCGATTAGGAGTCGTGGTTGCACCAATAAAATATTCATTTGCTAAACACCCACATTCGGTACGACAGGAAGAAACTGGTAGAACAGGAGATCTTGTTGATGCATTCACAAAGGAATTAATCGTAAAACAAATATCTCCTTTCGACGGGATGGGATCAAGACCAGGAGTATTTTGCATTGGTGATGACAAAATATATATGATGCATGGAGATTGGCCTGATGAAAAAACAACCATAAGATCACTCCCAGAAGGAAATGTAATAGAAATACAACATAAACCAAATAAAGGACAGTTTATAGAATTTAAAGGTCAAGTTTACAAACTACTAAACAACTCGTTAGAAAGTCTTACTCATCAAAGAACACTATTGAATACAACATATTACACTAATTCAGTAGTAAGCGACGATAAGAATATACACGTAGCAGAATATAACACAGATAAAAACAAAACAAGAATAAGTAGTTTTAATCCTTTTAAAGCAGACAGAATATTAATGCAAGAAATTGAAGGTCAATACAAATTTATTAACAAAAGCGCACAAAGATAGACAATTAAAGACTAATAAGGATTTGGTAAAAACAAAAAGAAAT
>CAZFEG010000079.1:0-4450 GCA_964517565.1 uncultured Methanosarcinales archaeon | reverse complement strand
AACAAACAATATTTGATCATCATCATAATAACATTCTTGTACCTGAGCTTAAAAAAGGAATTTTTGTTCCTGACGAATTCTATCAATTCATAATAGATAACGAAAACAAAGGATCAGGAACTATCATGATTGATTTAGTAAATCTTTATCATCACAGTCATGACTTTTTTTCGCCAGAAGAATTTAATGATATTGATCTAAGCGCACAGTTGCTATTTGCAAGCTGGACAAACCAAGATATACAAGAAATAATTAACTTAGAAGCTTCCGTTCTCGCTTACCGTCAAGACGCATTCATGAAAGCATGGAGTAAACCTCAAAGACATACTGATGTAAAAAGAAGAGCTGGTTTTCTAGAACATGATATACAATCATTTTCTCATTACAAAACATTTCTTTTAGGAGATGATAAACAATATATAGAAGCAGAAATACAACAAACTGAACGTTTATTGAAAGCATTACCTGCATTAACTGCGCGGTGGGGAAAATAATTAATTACCTATTCTTTACATCTTTCTTGAAAGAATTTATAAATGAAATCACTTCTATTATTATACATAAGAATGGTACTCGAACATTTATTCCCGGAATCTTGGCTAGAAAAAAAATTTAGTATATCTTTTTTCTTAGGCTTTGGCTACGCCATAATAGGAATAATTCTAGCAAGATTACTTTTTGGAGCAAGCTCAGGAATAGTATCAGTCATATTTATTTCAATATTGCTCATTCCTTCTCTGAGAAAATTATTCAATAAAGAAGTAGAAATAGAAGAAAAAGAAAAAAGTTTTACTCTGCGAAAATTTTACAAAGATAATAAACACCTTGTCTTAGCATATATTGGAGTATTTGTAGGAGTATACGTCGCATATTTCCTCATAGCATTTGTGTCAATGAAACTTGGATGGAATGTGACTTCTATGTTTGGAGAACAACTATTTTTAGACCCTGCGATACATGGACGAGCAACATATCAATACGGAATGTTCTGGAATATACTCGCAAATAATTGGTGGGTTCTCTTAGCATGTTTCTTTCTCTCACTTATATCTGGAAACGGAGCAACATTCTTTATTGTATGGAACGCATCCGCATGGGCTGCGATTTTCGCTGTGCGATCAGTAAGTGCTGCTGCAGTTCTTGGAACAAGCGCATTTAAAGTTGCATTTTTGATGCAAGCAATAACTCTACCCCATATACTTCTCGAAGGAGGGGCGTATATATTGGCTGGTATAGCGGGAGCTGTAATAAGTGATGACGCAGTAAGTAAAACTAGTGATTTCAAAAAATTTATGCCAATACTTTTGGGAGTTGTATTCTCATTTATGCTATTAAACAAATTATTTGGTTTAATGACTAATTCATTACCTGTATTAGTTATTTTAAGGATGTTGGCAGTTTTTGGCTTAGTGTATCTCTTTATTTATGCATTTCCAGATAAAAAACATCGAGAAGTTTTCACCTATAATTATTGGCTATTTGTTGTTGCTGTACTTGTATTTATTCTAGGCGCACTTGTAGAAACAGGAGTTCTTTCTTTCTCAGGAACATTACACACTTATTACATTGCAGCTGAAACCTTTTTTATGAGATAAAACAAATTATCTGATTCTTTACTTTTCTGTTTTATTTATTTATTTTATTCAGAATCTGCTCTTTATTTGATTATTAGCAAGTCTTAATTTATCATTCAGAATAGGGTTTTTTATTGTGTGTATTATTTACTGAGAAAGCCCTTTAGTATACCTTTTTCTACAAAAAACACCATAACATATAAAAACCCCCCTTGATATAGATTAACGGGGGGCATGAAGTCTATAGCTAGATTTTGCTAATAAATTTTAATAAAGAATGGTAGATTTTAATAATATTATAGAAATTCAGAAAAATATGGCTTCGCGATTATCGCAAGAAGTACAAATGGAGCAAACAGTCACTCTGCTCATGATTGTTCAAGGTCTTGTTCCTGATAAACTTGGACGCGTCCAGAGAGAATCAGTTATTCTAGAAGCAATACAGCAAGGAATGCTTGAAAACGATGTTATTGAACTCATAAGAGTTCTTGTTCGAGATAGAACATTAAAAGAACAAGGCGATTATCTACTTCTCTAGTGTTTTTTGTTTAAATCCTTCTTTTTTAGTTCAAGACAAAATAACATAATGTATATCTTGTCTTTCGAGAAGTTTGAATAATTCAAAATTCTGAAGATAACTTGGCTATTTTTGCGTTACAAGAATTTTGCAAAGTTATCTTTCGCAAAGTAGTCCGCAAAGGAAAATATCTAAAATTTATGCCGCGATCTACTTTTTAGAAAACTTTATAAATCCAATTTCTTCAATACTCACTAAAGTGTCTTATTTCAAGCAATTCAAGATAATTTTTAGTGAGGTTTAAAGGATATTAAAATGGTAGATAAGAAAAATAATTCAAATTTTGTTTATATTTCGCTTGTTGCAATTGTAGCTATTGTTGCTGTAGTTGTTTTACTAAGCGGTACAGGTCAACGAAATGCTATAATGACTGACGATATGTTGGCTGCAGATGCTAACATTGGTGGTCAAGCATCTTATAGTAAATACGCTCAAAAAGCTCTTCCTACTAAACAAGAAATTCTCCCTCCAAAACAGGAAGTTGAACCTAGTAAGCAAGAAATAGAACCAGAAAATGGTGTTCCTTCTCAGAGTCCTTACACTTTAACTAGTACTGTCTCTTTGGATACTGCCTATGGATCTTGTGGAAGTTCAATGCCCTCTGCAAATAATTTTGTTTCATCACCTATGGATGCTCGAAATACCTATGTTAATGAGAACTCTGAATACATCTCTTATAATTCAGTGTCAAATGCTTATTTTGGTGATCGTTGCAATTTTGCAGGAAATCTAGTTGAATATTATTGTGAAGACCTTGGCAATGGAAAATTTGGATTAGTAAAAGCTCGTTTTGACTGTACATACGGTTGCGCTCTTGCAGGTTCATATAGTGGCGAAGTAACGCATTTTGCATATTGTAAATCTTCATAGATTTACATTTTTTTCTTTTTCTTTTTTTATTAATTAATTTTTATACTGGATACTGTTATTTTAAGAGGTAGATTATATATGAAAAAATTATTATTTATATTATTAGTAATTGCAAGTCTTGTTTTTGTAATTGGTTGCTCAAGTTCAACGGATGATGGTTTTGATGAAGTATTCGCTACAGAAGAGCCATTTGATTTTGCTACTACAAAAAATTATACAACTAGTTTTTCTATTGATGGTGATTTTGACGATTATGTTGTTATGTATCATGTAGACAAATTATATTATAATGTTTATTTGAATGATCACTTTCTTGGCGGAATGAGATCTAATTTTCAAGGTGCTGGCGGATATGCTGTAACAAAAGACCAACTACTTGAAATGAATGTTCTTATAATAGAAGTTGATACTTCCTATCTCAATCAATCAACATTTGATCTTGGTTTTGTGGCAGCAAACGAAGGAGACTATGTAGATAGTACTATTGACAGAAACGAACATGTTTTTGGAAGATTAACTTCTGAAGAACCACTCATTTAGGTTCTTTCTTTTTTTTATTTTTTATAATTTTGAGGTGTATAAAATGGAAAAATCATTATTTTTGGTATTGACAATTACGAGTCTTATTTTTTTAGTTGGTTGTTCGAGTTTTTTATATTCTACATCCGAACCCAATTTATATTCGGAAGGACCACTTGTTTTTGCGGATCCTGTTAGCTACGAAACAGAATTTTTTATTGAGGGTGATTATGATTATTATTTTGTAATGTCTGATGTGACTGGACTATCTTATAATCTTTATTTGAATAATGAACTCCTTATTAGTGATTCTGGGTTTCACGGTATTGGCGCTCATCCTGTAGCAAAAGAACTTTTACTTGAACCAAACATTTTAAGACTTGAATTTGATACTTCTGAACTTAATGAAAACACTTTTTTTGATTTTAGTTTCGAAGTTGATAATGAGGAAGATTTTTTTACTCCTCCAATTAATAGAACTGATCATATTTTAGCAAGATTAAATTCAAAAGAATTAATTAATTAATTATTTTTATTTTTTTATTTCTTTCTTTTTTTAAGTTATTTTAGAAACTACTTAAAACCTAGAACTTCTAGAAATTCTTTAAACGGTGCAGTTGTCTTTACGCCTGTACGAAGAGAAGTTGATTGAGCTGCTTCGAAACCTTTTTTTTCTAATTGATCGACTATGAAACTTATTTTTGGAGCTGTACCATTATTTTTTTCACAAATATCATGAGTATCAAAAAAACCAACTTCATTCATTTCAAACTCTTCAAATAACATCGATAAGCGTTTTTCAATTTTTTCATCATGATTGATATCTCTCATTTCTTCAAGAACTTCTTTGTCTTGAAGAGGACCATTATAACAAGGACCGATAATAGTTAATTTTTTAGTACAATGAGGG
>CAZFEG010000078.1:0-4600 GCA_964517565.1 uncultured Methanosarcinales archaeon | reverse complement strand
TGTACAAGAAAGACATAGTCTTTCTTTGTGCACAAAGACTTGTAGTCTTTGGCATCCTAGAAACTATTTGGTTTCTATGATATCACAAAATTCGTCTTTTGAATAATTGTTGCTTTTCACACCCCGTCCTTCAGGTCGCGGGTGCAACAATTATGACGAATTTTCATGATTTTTTTCTTTTTAAAAACAACCTTTCCAGACCCACAACAATTATAAACTCATAAATTGATATTATATTCCATTATGGAAAAAAACAAGCATGGTGGACCACATTCTTCGTATTCAACTCAAGATAATGTACGATCTGAAGTAAAAAGTATATCTGATACTAATAATTCTTTAAAGACAAAATATATTGTTGTAACAGGTGGCGTTCTTTCAGGTCTTGGAAAAGGCGTAGCGGGAGCTTCACTGGGGCATTTACTTTCTTATGATTACAAGGTTGTTCCAATAAAATGCGATGGATATCTCAATGTAGACCCTGGAACGATGAATCCTGTTGAACATGGAGAAGTATTTGTACTTGATGATGGAACTGAAGTAGATATGGATTTTGGTCATTACGAGCGATTTCTGAATACAACTTGTACTGGGCGACAAAATCTTACTATGGGAAAAGTTTTTAACGAAATTCATGAGAAAGAACGACGAGGAGATTTTTTAGGACAAACTGTGCAAATGATACCTCACTGTGCAGATCATATTCTTAATTGGTGGAAAGATGTTGGTAAAAAACAAAAAGCAGATGTTGTACTTATAGAAATAGGGGGAACCATAGGAGACATGGAAAATGAACTCTATATTGAAGCGGCAAGACGGTTACGTCAAGAAATAGGTTCAGAAAACGTATTTTTTGCACACCTTACCTATGTTCCTATCCCTGGTGGCGTTAATGAACAAAAATCAAAACCAACACAACAGTCGGTAAGTCTTCTTATGCAAAGAGGAATAGTTCCTGACGCTGTACTTTGTAGAGGAACGGAAGAAATAACTGAAAAAATAAAAGAAAAAATAGCGCTTTTTTGTAATGTGCCTTCTCAAGCAGTAATTAGTGCACCTGATGTTGATAACGTTTACAAAATACCTCTTCTTTTTTACAAACAAGGAATTTTAGAAATACTCAATACGAGACTTGGACTTGATGCTCATCCTGATTTAACAACTTGGGAATCTTTGGTGAATTCAAAATCGACTAAAGATGTTCACATTGCTATAGCTGGAAAATATACTGCTCTTGAAGATAGTTATGCGAGTGTTGTTGAAGCACTTCATCACAGCGCGGCACATGAGAATGTACGTGTGAAAATTTCTTGGATTGCAACAGAAGAACTTTCTAATCAAGAAGATGTTGAAAAAATTCTTGTAGATTTAGATGGTGTGATTGTTCCGGGAGGTTTTGGTTCTCGAGGAATCGATGGAAAACTTCAAGTCATAGAATATTGTAGAAAAAATAATGTGCCTTATTTGGGACTGTGTTATGGTTTACAATTAGCAGTTATTGAATATATGCGAGATGTTTGCGGTTATAAAGATGCTCATACCACTGAAATAGATACGAAAACTATGGCACCTGTTATAGACATCTTACCAGATAAAAAGAATTTAAAAGATTTGGGTGGAACTTTACGTTTGGGCGCTTATGCTGCGAACCTACAACAAGGTTCGGCAGTTAATCTCTTGTATGGTGGATCTCTTGAAGTAAGTGAACGACATAGACATAGATATGAAGTAAATCCTGAATATCATTGTGTCTTACAAGAAAAAGGATTAGTATTTTCTGGAATGAGTCCGAATGGGAATCTTGTAGAATTTATTGAGTTGCCAAAAAAAGATCATACCTATTTTGTAGCAACGCAAGCGCATCCAGAATTAAAGAGTAGTTTGCAAACTCCTGCACCATTATTCTTGGGCCTTATACGTGCTGCAAAGAAATAGTTAATTTAGTTTAATCATCATCTTGATTGAATAAATCTGGTGGTGATGTTGCATTCCCATAATATTGTTTAAGACCACTAGTATCTGGATGATTGTTATCGATTGTTTTTGTAAGCTCTGCTTCTAGTTCTTTAATTTTTTTTGCCAACCTTCCTGAAGAGGTTTTACGATTCCTCCTTTTGGATCTAGATATGTGTTACTTATATCTTTAGGATTTGGTTTTGAAAAATAATTATCTATTTCATTTACGTTTGATTCGGTTTCTTCTTCAATAGATTCTTGAGGGTTTGGGGAGTCATATTTTTTCTCAAGAATGATTTCTCCACTTTTTATTTTTTCAGCTCTTTCTAAATAATTCATCATTGTTGGCTCAATAAGTAATTGAATATGTTCAAGATAATTCGCATCAGATCCCTTAAATTCGCTTCTGCTAGTTAGCTTTGTATTATTATGTTTTTCAAAGTAATGTGGTGTTTCAGGGATTGAAACTATTGCTCCAATATGGTTTATAGAAAGATTCATTTTTTTAGGTTGAATTGCATCTAACGCTTCAAGATATGTTTTTATTGCAAAATGATATGCATATGCTTTATGAAATTCACCGATGAATGTAACATCTAATCTTTTTCTTGTATTGTTTTCGTGTGAAACATATGCTTTAACTTTAATATTATATGGGTGAAGTGGAAAACCTTCAGGGCTCCAGTTTACTTTTTCTTTTTCAAACTCAAATGGTTGTTTTTTTACTTTTTCGTTTTGTTGTGGTTCTTCAAGATCTAAAAAAGTTAAAGTCATTTGTTTAACTTCATTTTCTTTATTTTCTTTCTTGATTTGTTTTACAAATGTGCTTGTTTCTTTTGGGACGATAATTGCAAGCTTATCGTACTGTCCTTTAACAAGTTCAAATTCTCCAGAGTTTTCTTCTTTGAAAGGATTTTTTGTTTCTGAAAATTTTTCTTTATGTATAATTTGGACATCTTCGCGTATCTCGCCTTCTCTATCAGTAATACTCTCAACAGAATAATGCGTGATTTTATGTGTGCCATTATATTCAAAAAGAATTTTCTTATCATTCAAATTCGCTTCACTGATTCCGTCAACAGGTGTTCGTTCAATAATTTTATTCAGAGTTTTTCTTCCTTCACTGAAGAATCTTTTAACTTTCTGGTGATCTGCCCGATTTCCATCACCAAAAGAACTCATCTTTTCAAGAGATTTTCTTTTGGGTTTCACTAAAGTTATTGCAGTGTATACACCATTTGCTGCATTTGTTGACAAGGTCTCTTCTACTTTTTTTCTTGTTTCGCGTCCAAAGTCTTCAACAACAAGCATATCTATAGTGTTTTCTTCTTTATATTGTATAAAAATATGATTTTCTTGTTTGCTCGTATTTAGCGAATAGTCTTCAGTTAGAATAAATCCTAAAGTTCTTGCTAGATTCTCGTTGGTAAGCATGGTTCAAATTGGGTTGTTTAAGTATATAAATGTTTCTATTATGTAGTCCCTAGGAAGTAGTTATTAAGTATTTATCTAGAAAGATTATATTTTTTGGTTCAGAATTTGAGGCGTTATTTGTTTAGAAGTGATTTTTTATACGAACCTACTACGAACTCAGTGATGTATTCTTTGTTTATTGGTTTATTTTTTTTAATTTGTTTAATGCGATTAATACCTAAATCTATTTGTTTTGAACTAGGTTGTGCTGAGACGTAATTATGTTACAGTAATGAAACTCAGCACAGTTTTTTTTGAGAGACAAAGATTTATAAATCAAGAGTAGTTTCTCGAAGATACCGTTATCGCACGGTCGATAAGCAATAAATCGAATCGTGGTCAAAAAGACTTAATTGGTTGGTAAAAAAAGCACAAATGTTCTTTTTCTACATATCTAATATTTTTTTGTAAGTACGGAAGTTTAACGACTAGAGGAAATATAAAAATGGATAAAAATCAATTAACTGAAGCTTTGAAAACTTTGAGAGCAGGAAAAGAGCGAAAGTTTAAACAAACAGTAGAACTTATAGTAAATCTTAAAGATTTAAATCTAAAAAACCCTGACGATCAAGTAGAATTCTTTGTAAACATTCCTGAACCTTTCAAAGCAAAAAAAGTTTGCGCTATTGTTGGCGGAGAACTTGAAGCAGAAGCAAAGAAAGTTTGTGATTTCACAATTACTCAATCAGAACTATCAAAATATCAAAAAGATAAAAAATCAGCAAAAAAACTTGCATCAGAACATGATTTCTTTATAGCACAAGCAAATATCATGGGACAAGTAGCTGGAGCTTTTGGACGAGTTCTTGGTCCACGAGGAAAAATGCCAAACCCAAAAGCAGGATGCGTTGTACCACCAAAAGCATCATTACAAGCACTTTACGATCGATTACAAACAACAGTGAAAGTTTCTGCAAAGAAATTTCCTGTAGTTCAACTGGCAGTTGGTAAGGAAGATATGGATGACGAAGCATTAATTAAAAATATACTTTATTTTTCTAATCAAATCGAACATCATTTGCCAAAGGAAAAACACAACGTACGAGGAGTACTCCTCAAACTTAGTATGGGTACACCAGTAAAAATAATGTAGGGATGAATTATGGCTCATGTTTCACAAGGAAAAAAAGATGTTGTAAAAGAATTTGTTACACTCATAAAAAAGTATAAT
>CAZFEG010000077.1:0-4682 GCA_964517565.1 uncultured Methanosarcinales archaeon | reverse complement strand
ACTTTTTATTTAGATTCTAAAATTAAATTAATTAATGTGCAAGAGAATAGTGAAAAAATAGTTGATGAAATAGTTGGCCCGATATATCATGAGTTAAAAGAAGAGATTTATGCTGACGAAGATCTAGAAAATGATAGAATAGAAAAAATAGCTGAAGAAAAGGTTGCTAAAAAAATGCGCGAGATTGACGCACGCCAAGAACAACAGCAAAAAGTAATTCAAGCTAAAGTCGAAAAACAAGTTCAGAATCAAGTTCAAGAAACTATTGAACAACAGCAAATGCAAGCTCAGGAACAAGCTAATATTCAGGTGAAAAAAGCTCAGCAAATGATGCAACAGCAAATGGCAAATGCACAACATTTGGAACAAGTAGTTAGAATTAGAGCAAGTCTTGAACTGGGAAAATTATTGTTTGCTGATAATGAGAAATTACAACAAGCTAAGAAATATGCAAAGGAAATAAATAGGTTAAGTTACGAATTGTATGGTGTGCCTGAAAAGACGCCGTCTGATGAAGAAAGTGGATTCTCGCTTCTTGTAGCTTTAAAAGTATCCGCTTTAGAATACGAAGAAAAACAAGAAAATAATCATCTTGAAGATATTCGCTATTTTAATCAAAGACTTATCTTTGTGCAAGAAGTGAAAAGCTTAGCAACTCAAGTGATTTCTAAAGAAAAAGATGCTAGTTATCGATTAATGTTGAAATATAATTGGGTTACAAAAGAAACAATGAAATCTGCAGAAAAAATAGTTACTAATATAGATTTGATAACTCCAGAAACGGATTCAAAGAAGTTAACTATTTTGATAGATGAAATTATTGACGGTTTAGGTGTTCTAATTACAGTTGTTAGTAACATTGCGAATAAGTATGATTCATTTAAAAAAGAAGTTTTATATCCTTCACGAGAAGAAAATAATAATAAAAAAGACGTTAATTAAACGTTAGAAAAACTAAGGATGTTTCAAGTTTTGTTCATATGCGTGTCATGTTCAAGGTCTTGTAATGCTCTTTTAACTGATATAATAGATAAAAAGCTCTTGATGTGTGGTGATTCTTTAAAATGTCGTATTTTTTATTTTTTCCTAAACTTTATAAATTTGAGAAAATATATATTTTAAATGCATAAAGAAACAGATACAGAGAATATAAGAAAACGATTAGCAAAATTTCTAAAAATACCTTCAGTTGTGGGATTTGAGCAACCATTCATGAATTACTTATCTTCTTATTGTCAAAAATATACTGATTATGCAATTACTCAAACAAATAGACTTGTAGTAGTTCGACGGAAAGATTCCAAATCAAAAAAAATACTGAGTGTGCATGTAGATAGACAAGGATTTGTTGTGAACGCACAAGGAGAAGTAGAGTATGCTGCATTTGTTGCAAAGAAAAAACATGGAATTATTATTGAAGCAGATGAATATGTTTTCAAAAAATCAGCTTCAAGATATATTGGGGAAGAAATTTATGCGTATGATCATTTATCAGGTAAAGAACTCTCACGAGGGAAAATTGTAGGATCGCATTACAATATGAAAAAAGAACTTGTAACATATGATGTTGAAGGTATTAGTAATCTTTCAGAAGGAATGCCTTTAGCATTAGTATCAACATTACACACGCAAAAAAATTATATCTATTCTCAAATCGACAACGCAATAAGTGTAGCTCTCGCAATAGAATTACTTGAAGAAGGGTTTGATGGAATAATACTTTTTACAACAGAAGAAGAAATAGGTTTGAGTTGGAAACATATAGCAAACTATTTAGAAGAACAAAAGATTACAACACAAGAACTTATAGTTCTTGATACCTCACCATACAAATACGTTCACTCACTAGATAAAGGACTTGTTGTTCTTAGAAACAGAGATGAAACAGGAGTTTTCAACAAAGAACTCTTGCAAAAGATTATTGTAATTTGTGGGAAAGAAAAAATTCCGTTTGAACTAAAAGACGAACTTAAAGATGTACAGAATGAATATCGGGCAAGTCATGGTTTAGAAAGGAGATCCTATGGTCATACAGAACTTGGTCGACTCGTAGAACATACTAAAGGAAAGGTTAATGGAGCAACCATACAAATACCATCAACAAACTATCATACAAACGAAGAGTTAACATCACTTGAATCTTTGGAGAACTATTATTTGTTGTTGAAGAAATTAGTTCTGTGAACTTTGTGTATTATTGCTACATCCTCTATTTTTCTCTATAGCCATTCCCTTACTATCATTCCTTAGTTTTATAAATAGTAGTCTATTCTTTCCTATTCTTAACAAATGGTGTTTACGCCAAAATGGAATGTGGTGTTGGTTGACCATGAAAAATTATATAAAAGAATTCTTTGACGAGCTAGAGGCTCACCCTGAGTACGATAAAGAGAAAATTGCGAAACTAAAATTAAGACTCTGTAAGACTCATAAAATAAAAAAAGTTCCAACAGATATAGCAATGTTTATGCATGCTGACGCTGAACAAATAAAAAAATTCAGAAGAAGACTGCAAACAAAACCTAATCGATCTCTATCGGGTGTAGCGCCAGTAGCAATAATGACAAGCCCAGCAAACTGTCCTCATGGTCGATGCACCATGTGCCCGGGAGGATTAAATAGTGAGTGGGGAGATACGCCGCAAAGTTATACGGGTGCAGAACCTGCAACTATGCGAGGGATGAGAGCAGGATATGATGCTTACTTACAAGTTTTTAATCGCTTAGAACAATATGTTGTAACAGGACACCATCCAGACAAGGTTGATCTCATAATTATGGGAGGAACATTTCCTGCAAGAGAAGATGACTATCAAGAAGAATATGTTTGGAGCGCCTTTAAAGCAATGAATGACTTTTCAGAACAATTCTATGACAAAGCTGGAGAATTAAAATTAGAATATTTCAAAGAATTCTTTGAACTCCCTGGAGAAATAGGAGAAGAAAAAAGAACAAAAAGAATACATGAAAAACTTCATATTCTTAAGGGAAAAATAGGAACAACAAGCACGCTTCTCGAAGAACAAACACGAAATGAAACGACAACAATACGTTGCATAGGTCTCACAATAGAAACGAAACCTGATTGGTCATTTCTGAAACACGCAAATAAGATGTTGCTTCAAGGATGTACGAGAGTAGAACTAGGTGTGCAATCAGTATATGACGAACCTTTAAAATTAATTCATAGGGGACATACTGTAGCTGATAATAAAAAGGCAATTCAAATATTAAAAGACTTAGGATTTAAAGTAAATTATCACATGATGATTGGTTTACCTGAAGCGGATACGAATAACGATGAACGGATTGTTAGGAATCAGATTGTTGGGGAGCAGCAGACGGTGGACGGTTTAAATTACTCTACTAAGAACGAGGGAAGGTTATCTAAAGAAAAAGATATAGAGGGTTTGCAAACACTATTTACTGATTCTGATTATCGTCCTGACATGATAAAAATATATCCAAACATGGTCATGCCAAAAACAAAATTATTTCTCGATTATAAAAAAGGATTATTCAAGCCAGTTGAGTTAGAAGAAGCTGCAGATATCATAGCAGAATTTTTACCAACAATAAAACCTTATTGTAGATTAATGAGAGTGCAAAGAGATATACCAACATATAGAACAATAGCAGGAGTTGATAAAACAAACTTGCGACAATATGTTGATATAAAAATGAAAGAAAAAAATGTACGATCAAACGATATACGAGCTAGAGAAATAGGAAGAAGAAAACTAACTAGTCCTTTAGAACCTGAATTAATAATTGAAGAGTATAAAGCAAGCGGTGGGAAAGAATTCTTTATATCCTATGAAGATAAAAAACAAGAAATATTGGTTGGCTTTTGCAGATTGCGGTTTCCAGGAAAACAACTCAGAGAAGAGTTTACTCCAACCACTGCAATGATACGGGAACTACATGTTTATGGACAAGCAGTAAACGTTGGTGGGGAAGATCAAAGCTCATCACAACACAAAGGATATGGAAAACGTTTAATGGCTGAAGCAGAAAGAACAGCAAAAGAAAACGGTTACGATAAAATGTTAGTCATTAGTGGAGTGGGTGTAAGAAAATATTATGAAAAGTTAGGTTATGTGAGGGAAGGGCCTTACATGAGTAAAAAATTGTAGTGTGTTTAATTTTTTCCTTTTTTATTAATTTTTCCAACTTTTTTAAGGTAGTCTTTATACGTTTGATGTTTCAAAGAAGCAGCATCACAAAGCTGCATAATTTTCCCATATTTTGTTGTAGGAAGTTTTCTTCTACCATGATGTAAAATACAATCAGAAATCAATTCTCTCTTTGCTTTGTACTCAGGATTTGCTTCTAAGAATTTGTCAAGAAATGCTATGCTCTTTTCAGGATGCGTATCTGCATCTATTTTTCTTCCCATATCATGAATCCAACCAGCAATAATAAAAACCTCTTCATCCAAATTAAAAAAAGGAGCTGCTTTGACAGCAAGATCAATAACGCATGCGCTATGAATTCTCGTACGTTCGTTACCATACTCTTCTTCAAAAAACTTCTTAGCAAGAATATAAATTTCTTTTTCTTCAATCATTATACGTTTCCTCTATTTTATTTAGGAAATCTTGTCTTAATAAACTTTTGCTCAAGAAGGCCTTGTCCCAAATGGAACAAAATTCCATACTAGTAAGAATTATTCTTTGCTCT
>CAZFEG010000076.1:0-4696 GCA_964517565.1 uncultured Methanosarcinales archaeon | reverse complement strand
ACTGATGTAAACGATATTGATATGTATTTCTACTCTTTGCCTTTACAGACGCTTACTATTAATTCGACAGGAAATTTGACGGCTTTACTTAAACCTGCTCAGTATATTGCTTTAAGTTCAACTCCTAGTCTTCAATATGCTTCATTGCATGATCTTATTCGTTTTGAATTATCTAAGTATTCAGGGAAATTTGTTGTTGGTGGTGTTCTTACAAAGAATGAATCCTCTCAATTAAGCCAGTTAACTTGTGCAAATGCAACCATTGAGATGCCTGTTATTGAATTGCGTGAATCAAATGAGACAAGTATTCTTGTTGAGGATAATTGTGTTTTTATTAATGCGTCAAATCAACAGTTAGCTCTTATTCGCGATAGGCTTTTATACAGTATGGTTGGAATAATAAATGAATAAATAAATACAAAATAGTGTGGTTGAAATGGTAAAAAAACACGAATTAAGTTATAATAATAAGCACAAACAAAAGAAATCTTGGTTATTTGCTGGTCTTGGATTGCTTCTTGTCGCAATCATTGTTGTTGGCGCAGTAGTTGTCTTTTCTCCTTCTAAGGATCCTTTACAAAATTACGATGCCTACAATGGTTTTGCTTTTGAAGATAAAGGAACGTTTTGGCAGACAAATGTTCAACTTGATGGTGTTTTGTATGAAGTTCCTTTCTATACTCATCCTTTAGATATTGTTCCCATTTATTATGATACTAATGTTACTAGTTATCTTATTGATCTTGTGAATACTCTCAGTCCTAAACGGGATCTTATTATTGCAGTTAATCCTGATGGTGGTTCTGTTCCTGTTCTTGCAGGTGTTAATATTGCTCGTATTACTGGAAAATTCTATGGTGTGCAGACTAATAGTGCTTTGTATATTGATCCAGCTGAAGATACAGAATATGATACGATGGACTTTCCAATTCGTTCATGTAAAGATGGAGATCTTTTAGTTCCTATTATTTGGATTAGTGTAAATAAAACAAATCCAGGAATTTATTTCCATGAAGATAATCCTCATTGTATTGTTGTTTCTGCAGAGTCTAATGATTTAATTTTGGAAGCTGCTGATTATCTTGGCTATAAACTTCTTGGTATTGTGCGTTAAGAATGACTCATTATTTTGATAGACAACAGAGTGGTCCTGCTAATGAAATAAAGATTCCTGTACGTTTCGCAGCTAGAACTTATGAATTTATTTCTGCTAGCGGTTTATTTTCTAGAGATCATATTGATTTTGCAACGAAAACTTTAATTGCTGCAGCTGATTTAACTAATGCTAAAACTGTTCTTGATCTGGGTTGTGGTTGGGGTGCTGTTGCTGTCATTCTTGCTTTAAGTAATCCTGATAAAGAGTTTGCTGCTGTTGATATGAATGACCATGCTGTTTCAATTACTAAAAAGAATGCGCGTCTTCATAGAGTAAAAATTAATGTTCTTCAATCAAATATTTTCGATAGAATTGAAGATAGTTTGTTCGATTGCATTTTAACAAATCCACCTTATGTTGCTGGCCGCGAAGTTTGTTTTAAGTTCATAACTGAAAGTTTTGAACATCTTAATAAGAATGGTTCTTTACAATTAGTTGCTCGTCCTAATAAAGGCGGTAAGATTCTTAGTCAGAAGATAGAAGAAACTTTTGGCAACATGGAAGTTCTCGACAGAAGCGGCGGTTTTAGAGTCTATAAGTCAATAAAGAAAGAATAGTTTTTTTATTCTAATTCTTTTTTATGTTTTTCTCTTTTTTACGGTGTCGTCTTACAGTATAAAATCTTGTAAATACTATTGCTAGAAACCCTAGTATTGAGCCCATTGCAAATACTGATATACATCTTTTACAAACAACACAGTCAGCAACATTTGCACTACATGTTGGATGTTCTGCATTTAGACTTTGTCCGTTATTATTAATAAGAAATGGGTTCTCTGCATCAATTTCTTCTTGAGTAGTATTTGTTTGTATGTGTGCATTGCAATGAAATACTACGGCAAATAAAATAATGATGAGTGCAATAAATAAAATAATGTTTTCTAGTTTTTTAAGACTTTTTACTCCTTGTATGATAAAAAATGATCTTAGAATAATTCCAAATGTAACTGCTAAGAGTATGCCTGTAACAAGCACATCTGATCCGCCGAAATGTTTGACAGTATACATCATGTATATTCCTATTAAAACTAGAAGTATATTCATTCCTTGTGCAACATGATGCATGACTTTGTTTGCTCGTTTTATTTTTGTAAGAAGAGTTTTTCCAAATATTGCAAAGAATAATGCTGGTAAAAGTAATCCTATTGCAAAGGTTACCATTGAAAGAACAAGTAAATGCGAAGATGTTGTTGCAAAAAGCAAGCCCAAGTATGCAAAGACGCAAGGATTTATTGAGACAATTAATGCAAAAGCTAGTCCAAATAAGTATGGACTTTTTATGAGTTGAAATTGTAATGGATTAAATTTCTTGAGGAGTGCGAGTATTCCCATTACTATAAATAATAATCCTAATCCAAGTTGAAGTCCGTATCTGAGTGATGATGAAAAGAGTTCTGCTAGGAATAATGCACTTATTACATATACAACTAGAAAACTGGCTGCAAATTTGATAATTGAAAGCCAAGGTTTTTTTTCTCCTGAGTTACTAAATCTGTAAATGAGTGCAGGAATAAGTATTACAACGCATGGCGTGAATGCTGCGAGTATTCCTGAAAGAAATGATGTATAAGGATCCATATTTATTCTGTTACTTTAAACTTCTTTTTAAGTTTTGTGATAAAACTTTCTTTTGAAGCTATTTGTTTTTTCCCAGAAGCTATATCTAAGTATTTATTGAGTGTATCTTTGCTTTGTGATCCAACTAAACCTATGTTTCCTTCATGTTCAGGTCCTTGTATTATGAATGTTGGAACAGATTGTACACCAAAAGTTTTTGCTAATCTTTGAGCATTTGGTTGTTCTAAGGATAGTTTTTGAAAATCCGCATCTGTTCTTTCTTCTGCAATTTCATCCATTGCAGTCTTTGCAGCTGGACAATGCGGGCATGTAAGGCTTGTGAATAAGTACATTTTGGTATTTGTCATAACAATAAAACAATCGACTTTCTTTAAAAAGATTAAGTATGAGTGATTTAAAGTGTTTATTTAAGGCACAGCCGTCAAGAAACATTTATATATCTTATAGATTAGATGCTAGTGGTGTTTGAGTGTCAAAAATTAATCCTATGGATATTATTGCAAAAGAATTTGTTGCGGAGTACGATAAAGCTATTGTTTCTTATTTGAAAGATCATCATCAAACACCAAACGGAGAAAAAGCTCCTACAAATATTAAGACAGTTCAACTTGATACTCATCCTTTATCTAATGAGGAATGTTTATACGAACAAGTTTCTAAAGCTGTTGTTAAAAAGAAATTAGAATATTTTGGTGATTCAACATTAACACTTCTTGTTCAAAACTCTGTATTCTCACACAAATATGGTGATTTGCCTGGATATATGCAAGCCTTAGAAGATCATAGTTATATTCTTAAAGAAGGTTTTGTCCAGTTAGTCCAAACACATCGTAATGATTTATATTCTGCTCAAGCAGTTCAAGATTTCCATAATCCTATAAAAAAAAGAATCTTAGAAGGTGTTGTTAGTTATATAAAAAATATACCTGAAGACAAAAGAAAATTACTTGTTGATGGCATACTTCAAAAAGAAAAAACACACAAAGAATATCTTAATAATCTTCTTCCAAAATTTAGTGAAAAAATTGAACTAATGTACAATGATGCAATGCTGATGCATATTAAACCTGAAAAAATAGAAGATGTACCTTACGAAGTTGCTGTCCCAACCAAAGAAAAAATAATGGCTGCACTAAGTGATTTAGAACGCAATTTTTCAACATACTTGCAAACAACGCTTGAGAACATGGATGATTTAGATATACCTCTTGGAAACATTAAGGAGTTAGTCACAACATACTTCTCTGAATTTGATTCTATTGTTGCTACAAATGAAAAATTATTTTTAAAAAAATATAGTTCGCTTGGCTTTGAAATGGGCAAATTATTGACGAGAAAAATTAAAGAGGAAATTAACGTTGCTGATTTATTTAATCCTTTAGATAGTATTGATTCACCAGCTATGAAAACGTCAACTATTCCAAAATATGATATACCTCTGGATGACTTTACTAAAGAGTATGATTTTAATGATTTTAATCCAGAAATAACAAAAGAACTCACACTTCCAGGAGGTCAAAAAATACCTTTGAATGAAGTATCCATAAAAGAACTCCAAGATTCAGGCGTTAAACTTATGGAAAATCCAAGTTCTAACGAATTAATTATTGATATGGATACTTTAAAAATACCTGAGATATCTACTACACCTAGTTTCCCACTTCAAAAAAATACTGATTTGGATAGAATAGATTTTGATACTACAAATATCCAATTCAAAGGTCCTGACGGTGTTACTGAGCGTTTAACAAACGAACGATATACCCAATTAAAAGATCAAGGTATTCAATTTAAAAGTGATGCTCTTTTAGCTGATTTTGATCTTTCAGATTTAAATCGAGATCTTTTTGGCACTCCTTCCATTAAAACCGACCCTCTTGATAATCTTGTTAACAAAGAATTTGGGAAAGATATATTTGATAATTCACTCAACATAAAAAAGCCATTTAATGATTTGAATCT
>CAZFEG010000075.1:0-4786 GCA_964517565.1 uncultured Methanosarcinales archaeon | reverse complement strand
TATTGGTCGTCTAAATGCAGGTGAACAAAAAGCATTAAGTTTTTACATAGACATAGTAGATGGCGTAGATGCAAAAGTCTATGATATTCCTATTAAAATTAAGTATCTTGATTTAGACAATAATGAATATTCTGCTTTAAAGGAATTTAAACTTCTTATAAAAGAAAAACCACAAATCCAAGTTATAAATTATAGTGGATCAGGTTTAGCAGGAAAGAAAGGAATACTTGAGGTAAGCTTACAAAATGTAGGCAGTGAAACGGCTGAAGCGGTAGATGTTCGACTCATTAAACAAAGCTCGCAACCATTCGCTTTTGATGTTCGAAGCGCATATGTTGGTCAACTAGAACCTGGAGAAACAGGACTTGCAATATTTAATATTGATATATCTAGAAATGCAGAGTTTAAAGAACATGACTTTAAATTGTTTATTAGAGCAAAAGGTGATTCTGATAACGGTAATAATAACATATACACTTATTCAGACAGAGCGAAATTTTCTGTTGATGGAAAAGCGCCAAATTATTTTCTTTACATCGGTCTAGGTATTTTGGGTTTAATCATCCTAATTGTTCTGATAAGAATATTTTCGAGGTAAACAAAAATGAAAAATGAAAAAATAATCCATATTCTTGCAGGAGTTCTTATTCTTACAAGTCTTACAATGAGTTTGTTCGTTAACCAATGGTGGTTGCTTCTTACAGCAATTATCGGTCTTAATCTTCTTGTTGATGGTTTGACGGGTTTTTGTATCGCAAGAAAAATTTTAGAAAAAATAAGAAGAAATTAAATCGTTGAAAGTTTTCCTCTCAAGTCATCTCTTGTTGTTGCAGTAATATGAACTAGAATGTTTTTTCCTAATAAATCTTCCGTGCTTGCAACTATAACTGGAGTATAATTTTCTGTTCGACCAATGTATGTTCCTGAAAATTTTCCGAGTTCAGTAACATATATTTGTATTTTCTTTCCAAGATAAGAAGTATTATAATTTACTGTAGCAAACCATTGAGTAAGTAGCTTACTTCGTGCTTTTACAATTTCGGTTGGTAAGAGTTGAAATTTTGCTGCTTTTGTTCCTGGTCTTGGATAAAACTTAGAAATATTTATTGCGAAGAAATTTTCTTCTTTCATATAATCCATTGTTTCTTGAAACTGTTCTTCTGATTCAGTTGGATATCCACAAATTATATCTGTCGCTATTGAAAGGCTCGGATTTTTTTCTTTTAAAACACGCAAAGCTTCTTTATACTGTGCTAAAGTATATGGCCTCTGCATGTGTTTGAGTACTTCATCGTTTGCTGCTTGAAGAGGTATATGAAGAAATTTGTAGAAACAGTTTTTTTGTAAAAGTGTGGCGAGTTCTTCTCTGTAAAGGTAGGCGTATTCAGGGTTGAGCATTCCTATGCGCACTTTAAAGTTTCCTCCTATTTTAGCAATTTCTCGCAATAGTTGTGGGAATGTTGTTCCAATATCAATTCCGTATGCGCCGTTATCTTCTGAACTTAACCATATTTCTTGTATTCCTTGAGCTTTTGCTTCTCGAATTTGTCTTAAGAGTAATTCTTGAGAGTAACTTTTTAGATGTCCTCTCGCGAATTTCGTTTTACAATAAGTGCATGTTCCTAAGCAGCCTTGGAGAATTGGGATGATTGCAATAAGTTTATTTTTCCGTACACTTGGGATAAAGTCTCGTTGACCAGTTTTTTCTCGTCCTAACCTCTGCAGCACATTTCCTAATAATGTCTCTCTAACAACTTCAACAACTGCTTCAAGTTGATTGACGCCAACCGCACTATAGGGTTTGAGCCAATTTTCTCTTTGTTGAGATTGAGGTATACACCCTGCTATCACCACAGGCTTTGTTTGTAGTTTTAATTTTGAAAAGAATTTATCATCAGTAGGATTTTTTACAGTACAAGTATTATATAATATTAAGTCTGCTTCAGCCATTAATTGTTTTTCTTGTGCTGGTAAGTCTTTATTGAATTCTTGAACATTTGCATTGAGTCCGGAGATTTCATATCCTGCTTTTTGCAGGTAATGTGCCATCGTCTCGCTGTCAGCTGTGTTATGTGAACAACCATGCGTTTTTATGTAAATTATTGTCATAAGTTATCTAGGTAATTTCTTGTATTAAAAAAGTCTGCGAATTTTACTCACTTTTTAGCTCAGCACAAGATAATTTTAGAAAGACAAGCCATAAGACGAGCCCAATAGAGATTCGCTACTTTTATATAGTGTAAGACTCGAGTGATAGAGAGGGTATTTTTATGACAGATGAAGAATTAGTTCAGTTTCCTGAAGATTATATGCATTTTGATAAAGAGCAGTTATTGAGCGATTATGATCATTTAAATGATGATATAAAAAAGTCATTTGAAATGGGCGAGCTTGGAGATATTCCTCAAACAAAACAACCTATTGATCACATTTTTTTCTTAGGTATGGGTGGTTCTTCTATTAGTGGACAATTTATCAAAATGTATATGGAACATCTTGGTATTCCTATCCCCATAACTATCGTTAGAGATTACGACATACCTGCAACCATGACTACAGAGTCTCTTGTTTTTGCAATTAGTTATTCAGGTAACACTGAAGAAACAGTCAACGCATATAGACAAGCTAATAGGATAACAAAACGTATTATTGCTATTGAAGACGGTGGAAAGCTTGAAGAGATTACAAAACTAAACAGAAATTTTTTTCTTAAGATTCCCAAAGGTTTTCAGCCACGAACTGCAGCTATTAGTTATTTATTTTTTCCAATTCTTAAAATCCTTGAACGTTATGAAATTATGCCACCTCAAAGGGATGACATAAATCAATTGATAGAGAATCTTTCAAAACATGATTTTAAAAAGTCTGCTATCGCGATTAGTGAAAAACTTATGCACACTGTACCAATTATTTATGCTGCTGAAAAATATTTTCCTATTGCATATCGATTTAAAACTCAAATTAATGAGCATGCTAAAACTCATGCCTTCGCAAATGCATACAGCGAATTTAATCATAACGAAATCGTAGGGTATACAAATCTTAATGCAGAATATCATATCATCACGTTTAAGTTTGATGATAATCATAGACGTATACAAAAACGCATGGATCTTTGCAAGGACATCACTAATAAAGCAGGCGTTCCAACAACAGAAATTAAGATTTCTGGCAGCCATTTTCTTACTAAGTTGTACTCAGCAATTATTATCGGAGACCTTACTGCATTTTATTTGGCTCTTCGAAATAAAATTAATCCAAGTCCCGTTGTATTTATTGATCAACTTAAGGAGAAAATGGGTCCGTTTATTTAAAATTCATAATTGCAATCCACCTAAGCAAACAAATCATCAAAGGGGGTGATTCACCATTATTTTGGGGTTTCAGAGCTTTTATGAGCTTCTTTAGTCTTAGGAAGGTTTATAAACGAATTCACATTTCTCCAGAACCGCATCGGGGCTGTAGTGTAGCTTGGCTATCATCTACCGTTTGGGACGGTAGGACCCCAGTTCGAATTGACGTCAAGACATGTCTTGCGTCACGGTTGTCTGGGCAGCCCCATATTGCATATTATTATTCGCGGAGAAAAAAATGGTAAAAAAATCAGCAACATCAACTAAACGATTTGGTGCACGGTACGGTAAGACTGTTAAAGACAAATTCGGAACTATAGAAGCAGCACAGCACAAATTATACAAATGTCCTCAATGTTCTAGAGACCAAGTTAAACGACTTAGTGCAGGTATTTGGGAATGTAAAAAATGCGGTGCAAAATTTGCAAGTAAAGCATATAGTGTAACAAAAACAAATAAAATTCAAACACGAGTTGTTGAAATTTAGAATGGTGATGAGCTAAAATGGCAGAATACAAATGTTTTTCATGCAACAAAACAGTTTCCGAGCAGTACATTAAAAAGAAAATTCGATGTATTTATTGCGGATCAAAAATAATCTTTAAGCCGCGAACTCAACCAGCAACTGTCAAAGCAAGATAGTTTTGGCTAGAAGATGATGAAATGCGAATCGTTTATTGAAGTACAAGCAGGAGAAGATACTAATAAACTGTTACATCTTTTTGTTGTTGAAGATAAGGAACTTAGTAATAAACGTGCAAGATTCAGCATGTCGCAAGAAAATAATTCCGTGAAGTTTTCTATTCTTGCTGATGATGCAGTTGCTCTGCGTGCTATGCTTGGTTCTATCACAAAAACATTAAGTATTTTTGAAAAAGCAAAACAAACCATAGAAGAGGTTAATAAAAAATGACTAATGAAGAAATAGAACAGCTTAGCCTTCTCGAACAAAACATTTCAACAGTTGTCAATCAGAAACAGCAATATTACAAACAACTTCTTGAAGTTGATAATGCTCTTTTAGCAATAGAGAACAAAGAAGAGGCATATCAAATTATTGGAACTTTAATGATTAAAAAAACTTCTCAGGAATTAAAGAAAGATCTTGAAGAGAAAAAAAAGATCTTTGAAATAAAACATAAGACTCTCGCTAAGCAAGAAGAAGAGTTACGCAAGCAAGCTAAGAAATTACAGGAAAAGGTTGTCGCATCTCTTGATGCTTAAATAACCTCATGGTGAGTACAATGAATGAACTAGTAACAGAAGCAATAGAATACATAACTGAACTTGAAACCGAAGGAAACGTTCCTCGTAATGTCAAAGCGAAATTGAATGAAATTGTTAAAAGTCTAAAGAATGCTAAAGATTCCGAATTATCTTTAACCGTGAACAAATTACTTTCAGATCTTGATGAAATTGCTAGCGATGCTAAT
>CAZFEG010000074.1:0-4877 GCA_964517565.1 uncultured Methanosarcinales archaeon | reverse complement strand
TAATAAAATCAAAACTAACTAATTTCAAATATGAACCTTTAGTGGGTTCAGACGGTCTACCTCCATGGGAACTATATAATCCTGCAACGCAAGAAACAGAACTTAGATGCGATTACTGTGCACGAACAGGAGGAGCAAGCTCTGAATGCGGCGTAAGTGATTTAATAAGTCCAGGAGTTCCTAAACGATTCGACTCAAATTATGCTTGTGTATTTACAGAAGAACAATGTCATGAAAGAAGTTTACAAGATCACTGTATAATTGATAAAAATCTTTGTCCTGTAGATTCTTATTGTGGAGAACCAGCATGCTCATTCGATCCAAAAAAGAATAACAAACCAAGAGCAAGTTTCCAAGTAGATATACCTGTCCATACATTTTCTTGGTATTGTATAGATTCAGATGATAGAAAAGAATTGTTGCAAACTTGCGGTTGTACAACAACAAGTTACTATGCAATACTCGACAAAAGCTTATCTTGTAGCGGTGTAACAAGTTTCAAAGAAGTAGAAGGTGCATATAATAAAGCAATGCAACGCACAAAATATACTGCTACAATAGATAATGTGAACCAAGAACTGCAAAAGATCTGTGTGAAAGTTGTAGACAACCAAGGTGTATCATCGGTTAAACAATACAAATTTTCTTAAAACTAAGAAAATCTCCTATTTAGTAAGAAAGCACGAAATTAAACAACTTAGCTCAAGATAAATAAATTTTAAACATTTTATCTCTCACAAATTAGTCCACAAATATAATTATTTAGTACTTATGTTGCGAACTAATAAACCTAAAACTATATAAAGTAAGACAGTTAAAAAAGGTTAAACGATGTTGCGAAAAAAGACACTATTACTCATTTCACTACTTCTCATAGTTATTATGCTCAGCGGATGTAATGGTGCATTCAATAATCCTCGAGCAAATCCGGACAGAGATTACTACAAAGGATCGCAAGGAGTGACAATGAAATTCACGGATCCTGCAAGTCCACCTCCAAAAATGTATTATTATAGTGAAGCAATAGGAATGGACGATAATGCTTTTGAAATAATTGTAGACGTAAAAAACGAAGGTGCTTCTTGGACAAAAGGGGGATTATACGTTTCAGGATATGACCCTAATATGATTAGAATAGAAGAAATAGACATTCCTCGACTCGGAGGAGGATGGGGCGACTGTAAAGTAGACTTTGGTTTTATGGGGAATCCTGTAGGAAACAACTTTTGGGATGTATTTGTAGGAAACATAGGTTGTAGCGAAGAAGGAGTAAGAGCATATAATGATGGAGACGGATTCTTTGGAGGAAAAGCTAACTTAGGATCATTACTCAGCATATTTACAGGAAATCAAGATAATGGTATATTTGACGGAGTAAATATGTATTACGACAACAATGGAGATGCATCAGGAACATTTAGTATGGACTTGGCAGAAAACTTAAATGTAGATATTCTTAATCATGGGAAAGGACTACTTATTATGTTATCAGGACTTTCATTCAACAGATATAACGGACAAGAGTATTTGCTTCATCCAGATGATTACTCACACCCTGGTGGAGAAATGACAGTTATACCATTTCATGCAAACATAGTTAATTGGCCTCAAGGACTAGACAAAACAGAAAGACCAATGCCATTCTTAGTAACAAACTGTTACGTTTATTCAACATATGCAGCACCAATGGTTTGCATTGATCCAGACCCTTATGGTCTAGGAACAAAAGTATGTTATCCTAAAAAAATAACTTTTAATGGTGGAAATGGCGCACCTGTAGCAGTTACAACAATAGAACAAGAAAATACAAAATTCAAATCATACTTCACAATAAACATCAAAAATATCGGACAAGGAAATATTTTTGATATGGGATACATTGAACGATGCAGCCCATATTATCCTGGAAGAGTCTCAACACAACAACTCAACAAAGTTTATCTTATAGATGTACGAATTGGCGACCAATCATTAAGTTGTACGCCAGACCGATTTGATGGGATACGACTAGTAAACAATTTAGGAACAGTAAATTGTCAATACGAATTTGAATATAATTCAAAATCAGCATATACAACGCCTCTCATAATAGAATTAGCCTATGGTTATGCAGAAAGTATGGAACGGCGAACTATGATTAAACGCGCAATCTAATCTCTGGAGGAATAAAAAATGAAAAAAATACTCATCATAAGCATAATGGTTTTACTAGTACTCTCTCTCACAGCATGTTCAACAGACAACGGACCAACTGGACCATTCTTTGATCCATTTGTAGGTGGAGCTGAAGGAATATCTATGGAATTCGTTGAAGGAATGCCACCACTTCAAGACGGAGCAATTCTAGATAATGGAAAATCACAATTCAGTGTAGGATTAAAAATAAGTAACATTGGAGAACAAGATATAAATACAGAGGACTCTGACGGAATCGATTTCTTACTCTTACGATTAAAAGGAATTTTACCAGAACAATTCGGACTAGTATCTGCTGACCTTACAAAAGATATACGTGTTTTAGATATACCTTTACAAGCAGCAAAAAAGAACATTGATAGTTCAATTTTACCAGGTCAGTTTGCAACAATATCCTTTGACGGATTAACTTATTTACCAGATGCTCAAGGAGACTTACCAAAAACATTCCTAGTAGACGTATGTTATGATTATAGAACAAAATCAACAACACCGATTTGTGTAGCAAGTGACGTTACCAGTTCAATAACAAGTACATCTGATAAAAATATTTGTCTTATTAATGCAGCAAAAATTACTAAGAATTCAGGTGGACCAGTACAAGTAACAGAATTCAAACAACTCCCTCAAGGCGGAAGTAAAATAAGTGTTATTTTTACTATTGGACATGTAGGAACAGGACTTATTTACAAGTTTGAAGGTAGTGAAGAAGATCCATGTGATGACTCTTTAACAAACGTTGAACGAAACAAAGTATGGTTAGAATTATCCTTACCAGAACAATCCCAATCAACAATAAACTGTATGGGAGACTTTAGTTCAAGCGGAGAAATGGTTGAAGGAGAAATTACTTTATTTGAAGGAAATCCGAGAACAGTAACTTGTACAATTGAAGAACAAAGTACAGAAGATATTATTTATGAAGACTTACTAGAAATAGACATGTCTTATAGATACGCAAGTACTGATCAAATAACAGTAAACGTTAAAGATCTTGGTTCAGCAAACGAAGACTAAGTCTTTTTTTTATTTTTTTATTTTGATTCTTATTCTTGTTCTATTCTTATTCTGCTTTTAGAATTATTTGACATATGAATTGATAAAAATTCCGAAGCAACAGCACGATATATGCAGACAAATTTTATATAGTTTGGGTGTTTATTATATTTTACATGGATTCAGATAGATTTTCAGAACAACTTTGGGAAAACCTTATGAAGAATATAGATACTACGCGAAAGGTAGAGGATATATAATAGATAGAGTTATTCAAATGGAGATTTTGTTAAATCAAATTATTTCATCATTTTTTTCTGATGATAAAGACAGATATGAAAATTTTAATGAGTTAATAATTAATAAAGAATTTTTTACACTTCATCAAAAAATTAAGATTTTTTCAGAATTAAAATTGCATAAAGATAAAAAATTTGAAAATAAATTTGATAAATTAACAGAACGATTATTTGAAGTTAATAAAATTAGAAATAAATTTGCTCATCTAAATGATGATCCTTATAATCCTGGATTTAATGTGAAAATAAAAGATAAAACAAAACGAGTTCAACTAAATAATGAATTTCTTGAGGAATTTGAAGAATTTATGCAGGACATTTATGGGTCTTTGATGACTATTCAAGTTGAATCTGGATTGACAAAGAATTTCTATAAACATAGCTAAAAATTTATTTATCGAGCAACATGCTTTTAACTCTCGTTTATTCTTATTCCAAACTTAAAATAAGTTTAGCAAGTAATGATTCTAATTGAATAAACTCATCACTACCTTCAACAAGATGGAATTCAGCTTCACCACAATCTCTTGTGAAAGAAAGTTTCGTTTGATCAGAAAGTCCTTTGATATTCCAAACTTCTTTCTGTAACTGAACAATAATATCCATACCACTCAAACCAAAATCAAGCATTATGTCGAGTAACTTTTTTCTAGCAACAATAAAGTTTTTTGCAATGCATGACTCGAATACTTGACCAAGTTCCTTAGGGCGAGCAAGAGATGCAATACTTAAAACAGCATCAACAGTAATAGTTTTATCAAAAGTTGCTGCACTCTGAAGAATATTTTCGACACGGCGAGCATCACCACTACTAGCTTCAAAAATAGCTTCCTTAACTTCATCAGAAATAATTAAATTTTCTTTGGAAGCAACAATATCAATTAATTCAATAACATTCTCTTTAGCAAGAGGTTTAAACTTAAAAATTGCGCAACGAGACTGAATAGGATCAATAATTTTAGAAGAATAATTACAAGAAAGAATAAATCTACAAGTAGAAGTATAATTCTCCATTGTTCGACGAAGAGCCTGTTGAGCTTCTTTAGTTAAAGCGTCACATTCGTCAAGATAAATAATTTTAAAGGGAACATCGCCAAGAGCTTTGGTTCTCGCAAAATCTTTGACTTTAACACGAACAACATCAATACCTCGTTCATCACTCGCGTTTAATTCAAGCATGTTCTCTTGCCAAGTGTCTTTGAACATCTGTTTTGCGACAATAAGGGAAAGAGTAGTCTTTCCAACACCTGCAGGGCCTGCAAATAATAAATGAGGCATATTACCCTCTTTAACGAAGGCTTTAAGCTTGCTAACGATATGTTCTTGACCTTTCACTTGGTCAAAATCGGTAGGACGATACTTTTCAGTCCAGATGCTTGACATTTT
>CAZFEG010000073.1:3737-4997 GCA_964517565.1 uncultured Methanosarcinales archaeon | reverse complement strand
TTGAGAAATATGCCATATCTATTCTTGATTCTATTTTTTGAGGTATTCTCCATCCAAATCGTCGTTTATCTTCTGAAAATCCGCTTTCTGATTGGTTTCTTTTGAAGTATTCTTCAAAATAGTTGTTTGTGTTTGTGTAGAATTCATTTAGCATGTTCAGCCAGGCTGTACATCCTCTTACTAAGGTTCTTTTTTTCGGAATCAGATAACATTTTATTCCAGAAAAATCTTTGTTTAAACTTTTTACAAGGTTTTTCCCGCTGTAATATCGATCTAACCTTATTGATTCTAAAGAAACGTTTGTTTCTTTAAGCATTTCAATTGCTTTATTGTATGCTTCTTTCTCGCTTTTGTAGCTTGTTCCATAAGCTAAATAGATTCTTTTTTCAACATCCATTAATGTGAAACTGTAGAATGTTTTTCTTCGTCGTTTTTCGCTGTTCTTTTTCCCTTTGTCTTTGAGCTTTTGAGCAATACTTGCGTAATGCTCTTTAATGCTGAGCATAAATCCAGTTCCATCGCCTGCCGCATTTGAACTTTTTATGTTTAATTCTTCTCGAATTAAACTATTTATGTTCATAAGAATTATTTTTATTCGTTCATCATCATAAAGACGTTCTACTGTTTTATAACTCAAATCAATGTTTGTTAAATAAGCGAATAACAATAACATTTCACTCATTTCTCTATTACTTTTATTAACAAATTTTTGTATTAATAAAATTTTAACTCGCTGTTTAAGAGTTAAAATTTCTGGGCGACCTAGCTTAGTTCCTTTATTAAAATTAATCATGTCTACAGCTCTATTACTGAGTTCTTGAAAAAAATTAATTGCTTTTTTTAAACGTTGCAAATAATTGTTTTCATATTTAGAAAAATCTCTTCGAGGTTTATCTTGAGATTTATTGTAACTCTCAATTAAGCTGTCAAGTTCCAAAACATGTTTAGATAATTGTTTATTAGTCAACATATCTATTTACAGAATAGAAAAGTTTATAAACCTATCTATAGATAGGTTCACTATTATGAGAAAAACAACATTAGAAAACGGGAAATTCAAACTAGAAGATGAAGTAATAGAAATCATCGAGAGAACAGTAAAACCATTTGGAACATCAGCAAGAGTAAACATTCCAAAAAAATACATTGACAAAAGAACATATGTTTTGATACTAGAAGACTAACCTAAGACTTTTGTCCCACAGCCCATTAAAAGCCAGTCTTGCCTAGGCATGCGTAGTACCAAGTTATCACAAACAA
>CAZFEG010000073.1:3288-3637 GCA_964517565.1 uncultured Methanosarcinales archaeon | reverse complement strand
GTTTGCTCAACAGCACAAAACAACAAGAAAGTATTCAAGAAAAAAGTGAGGCTACTACCAGGCCAGTCTTGCCTAGGCATGCGTAGTGCCAAGTTATCACAAACAAGTTTGCTCAACAGCACAAAACAACAAGAAAGTATTCAAGAAAAAAGTGAGGCTACCCAGGATCCCTAACGAGCGAAAGCGAAGTGGGTGCCAAAAACAAACACGTTTTTGAGCACGAACCAGAGGTTCGATCCCACTTAAAAAACAACAAGAAAGTATTCAAGAAAAAAGTGAGGCTACCCGGGATCGAACCGGGGATCTTCCGCAAGTCAAGCGGACGTCATACCACTAGACCATAGCCTCG